>JBILCR010000144.1:0-5592 GCA_044353055.1 Flavobacteriales bacterium | reverse complement strand
CATGCTTATTGGAACTGTTTTAGATCGTTTAAGCACATAAATCATGAAAGAAAAGGAACTTCAGGCATTGATACATTTGTTGGAAGACCCCGATGAGGAAGTGTTCTCGGCGGTGAAAGAGCAAATTATGCTTATGGGAGAGGAAATTATTCCGGCCCTAGAACATGCCTGGGAAAACACCTTTAACAATACCCTGCAATCACGGATTGAAAATTTGATTCATGACATTCAGATGGATCGTGTACGTCAGGAATTGCGAATTTGGGCCGAAACAGGAGGAACCGATTTGCTTGCAGGAACTATGCTAATTTCGCGTTACCAATACCCCGACCTAGATGAGGAACAAGTGCGAAAACAAATTGACCTTATAAAACGCGATGTATGGCTCGAGATCAATGGCAACTTAACCGCATTCGAAAAAGTTAAAGTAATCAATCATATACTTTTTGATGTGTATCAGTTTTCAGGTAATACCACAAGCTATCACGCGCCACAGAACTCATACATCAACAACGTACTCGAAAGCAAAAAAGGGAATCCGCTTCTGTTGTCCATTGTTTACTCAGTAATAGCACAAGGTCTTAATATTCCAATTTACGGAGTTAACTTACCCGAACACTTTATTTTAGCTTACCGCGATGAGTTTACGCTCCAAAAAGAAGGCGAGGCAGAACCCATTCTTTTTTATATCAATCCGTTTAGCAGAGGAGCGGTGTTCAGTAAGCGCGAAATCGACATATTTCTAAAACAGTTAAAGTTAGAGGCCAATCCTATTTTTTATGAGAGCTGCCCCAATACCGCGATCATAAGCAGACAGTTACGCAATTTGATTCATTCCTATGAAAAATTAGGATACCCGAATAAAGTTGAGGAGCTCACAAGCCTTCTGGAAATTCTTCAATAACCTAATAGCTAGCGCGCTTTGTTTTAAGCGTGATCGGTAATTTTTGAGGCCTTCTTTTTTTGGGGTATCGTTTAAGAATAAAACGAGAAACCTGATCGGGAGCTCTGGAGCATCTGAAGGTCCAGCCCTGTTTTAAGTCTAATTTTCGATAAATAAAAAACGATCCGTCTTTCAGTGCCGAAACCGGCGCCAGTAAAAGCGTTAAAAACTCCGTGGTGGGAGTAGAATAGCCAAAAAGAACAAAATCGTTTAAGGCAAAAACCGATCGCTCGGGCTTGCGTTTTCTTTTGTACTCTAAAAAAACACTATCGCATCTAATTTCAATGAGCCTACCTCTGCGGGGCATTTCAGCAGTATCGCCCGTCAATTTATAATAGAGCAAGTTCTTTTCTCTAAATATAGGGCGTCGCTTCGAATTGGCATTTAGAAATTCTAACTGAAATGCCTCACTTTTTAAGCCTTTTTCCAACGCCTGACTCTCCAGCAAAAAGCCGTATGTAAGTCGCATCGGAATTTCATACTCAAGGGTGTCAGACGGATCCAGTAAACGAAAAAATAGTAGGCTATCATTCGTGTTTAAAATAACGCACTCCAACAAAACATCATTCTCCCGTAAAAAAATAATATCCTGCCCTCTACTGTTTCCGCCGGCAAAAGCGAATAGTATTAAAATGAGGAATTTATAGATACGGGCAGACATTTAATTGCAAAATTAATGGAAAGCCGGGCACGATTGCTATTTTTGTAAAACGATGAACGGCCAACTTATTTTAACGCCACAAAAAGTAAAGCAAAAGCTGAAGCGAATAGCTCATCAGATTCTGGAACGCAATCCCGAGAAAAAAATTTTATTGGTAGGTATTGAAACACGCGGTCTTGAATTAGCGCACCTTTTAGCTAATGACCTACAGCGTTATGGCAGCCATGAAATTTCGGTTTCATCAATTCTAATAAACAAGGAAAATCCCTTAGAAAAGCCTGTTTTGAGAGATTTTGAGCATCAGGCTCTTTTAGAATGCACCGTAATTATAGTAGATGATGTACAAAACTCCGGACGTACCATGATGTACGCTATTCGGCATTTTCTGAATCTCCCGATACTTAGTATTCAAACCTGTGTTTTGGTAAACCGTGGGCATAATCTATTCCCGGTGCAATGCGATTACGTAGGGCTAGCGCTTTCAACCACATTACAAGAACATGTACAGGTTAAGGTGCATGGCGATGAGGTAGAGGTTTTTTTGAGTTAATATCCAAGGTGGAACATAGCCAAACAGCATACCTGTAGCCCTCACCAGCAAACGCCGTATTTGAATGCTGCGAGACTTTGTGAGTCAATTCGGAATCCACTTTAAAAAGATTTCAATCTCTCCACCAATTTCTCCAATTTCTCCTCATGAGGCCTAAAAATGAGCGGTATGCGATTGTACCACAATTTTCGTTTTTCGTGTAATTCCGTCAGGCCTTCGATCGAAAAAGACCCTTTCAATAATGGGCGCTCATCGACCTCAGCCTGCTTCAATCGCTGCAACACCATGCCAATGGGCAGATCCAAATAAACAACTCTTCCGAGCTGCAGCATCCAATCTAAATTACCATTAAAACAGGGGGTTCCACCACCACATGAAACAACAGCGAACGATTTAAGATCAAGCTTCCGAAGCACCTGTGATTCAACCATACGAAAGGCCATCTCGCCATCTTGAGTAATCCACACAGCGGGCGATTTACCGGTTTGCTGCTCAACGAAGGTATCCAAATCGATGAATATAGCACCGAGGCGAGCGGCGAGTTTCTTCCCTATAGTTGACTTGCCACTGCCTGGCATTCCACAGATGAAAACGGGTGATTTCATTTGGCAAATCGAATTTTTACTATTTTTGCCGTCCCTGCCCAGGTGGTGAAATTGGTAGACACGCTACTTTGAGGGGGTAGTGAGCTCAGCTTGTGCAAGTTCGAGTCTTGTCCTGGGCACTTAAAAACAGCCGATTATTTATCGGCTGTTTTATTTTTTTCATATTCGGCGTTCAACTCGTTCAGCATATCATTGGTGATTTCGAATTTTTTATCGGCATACCAAATTTGCCCACCTTGAGTGTATGATAAGATGTAATTAAATTTATTTTTCTTGGAATAGGTATCAAGAAACTTCTCCACATTTGAAAAGATTCGTTTATTAACATCAGCTTCTTTGTTTGCCAGCTGATCGGAAAGATTTTGCTCAAGCATCATAAGCTCTTGCTGCTTCTGACCAAGCTTTTTCTCCCGACTCTCGCGCTCGGTTATAGTTAGAAATTCAGCTCTTTGCTGAAACTCTGCCACTTCTGCCTCAAACTTTTTCTGTTCATTCACTAAACGCGATTGAGCCTGCTTCATCTCTCCTTCCATTTTCACTTTTTCGTCGGCAAAGAGTTTATAGTTTTCGCGAATCGAGTCTGAATTAAAATAAGCAATGCGCATACCGTCAGGAACTGAGGCCATCGCTGCTGCAGGTGAAACCTGGTGGTCATCCTTTGAAAAATAGAGTGCAAAAAGTACCGCCACTGCCATGGTAAGCACCACATTAAAAATCAAATTAATATTCTTCATACTTCAAATTTTGGTCAAATATAGCCTAATATTAGGTCAAATTCAGACACCCTAGAACATGTCAAATTCAGATCGCCGAAACATAAAAGCTTTGCTCTATGCTAAACAATTTCCGATGGGAAAAATCCATGTCCGACAACCCTTTCCATCGCATTTTATCGAATATCCTGATCCCTTTATTCTGCTCCATCATGCGGTTATCGATATTCCTCAGGAGGCCGATTTACGAAATGAAGGTGTAGGTCCGCATCCACACCGTGGATTTTCACCCGTCACATTTATTTTTGATGGTGCGGTGCATCATCGCGACAGTTTAGGCAATTCATCCGTAATCGAAAAAGGGGGGGTGCAATGGATAAATGCCGGCAGAGGTATTACGCACAGCGAACGACCACCACTTAATATTCATGAAATTGGCAGCCGCCAGGAAATCATCCAACTTTGGGTGAACACACCGGCAAAAGACAAAATGAAACCTGCCGAATACTATCCGTATTCAGCGGAACAAATTCCGAGCATTCAAAGCGCGGATGGTAAATGCACCGTAGCAGTGGCAGCCGGCGAAGTAATGGGAACTAAAGGCCCGATTCAGCAAAGTTCGCCGCTTAATGCAGCGTTTATTCACGGTAATTCTGGCGGCATAATCAAAACCTCTTTCCCTATTGATGAAACAGTAATTTTTTATCTACTGGATGGCGAAATCGAAATTTCCGGATACGGTTCGGTTGAAAAGCATAATGCCCTGTTGTTCGACAATTCGGCAGAAGCAATTGAATTTGTGTTTAAAATAGAAGGCAAGGCACTTTTACTTTCCGGAGCGCCTTTAAATGAAGCCATTGCAGCACATGGGCCATTTGTAATGAATACCGAAACTGAGATCATGCAAGCATTCAGAGACTTTCAGATGGGCAAAATGGGAGTGCTCATCGAATAAAAATTCTAAACCATCATTAATATTAAGACAACTTAACTAAATTTGAACTTTAAATTAATTTTCAGTTTCATATCGAGTTGTGAAAAGGGCTTTCGTTTTTTTGTTGATGCTTTATGGCACATTGAATGCGCAGGTCTTAATCAATGAGGTGTCAGCCTCAAATAGATCCAACTTTACTGATGCTTTCGGCGAGTATGAAGACTGGATTGAATTGTACAATGCAGGCACTGGGGTTGTAGATATTAGCAACCATTTTTTAAGCGATAATCCTGCAAATCCAACTAAGTGGCAAATTCCTGCGGGTACAACCATAGCAGCCGGAGCTTATCGTACTTTTTTCTGTTCGGGCCGCGATCTCACAACCGGTCAGTTACACACCAATTTCAAACTTACCCAAACCTCTGGAGAAACGGTCCTTTTCTCTGATATCGGCGCTTCATTGCTTGACAGCTACACCTTACTACCAACACTTGTAAATCAAAGTCGTGGACGATTTCCTAACGGCGGTGCCTGGAAGGTGCTGTTGAATCCAACGCCTGGAGCAGCCAATTCTGCAAACGCATTTGATGCTTACACCGATAATCCTCAAATGAACCTTGCTCCGGGTATTTATCCAAGTGCTCAAACCGTTTCGTTGAGCAGTACCGATGCAGGAAACATCATTCGGTATACACTCGATGGTTCAGAGCCGGGTCTAACAGCGCCGGTTTATTCTGCTCCGCTAAATATTGCAACAAACACCGTCGTTCGGGCACGATGCTATCCGCCATTAGGCAGCAGCCTTACACCAGGCTTTATCGAAAACAACTCCTATTTCATAGGTATTAGTCACACGGTTCCTGTTGTTTCGCTAATTTCGGATGAATACAGCGATTTGTTCGGCAATAGTGCCTTCGAAATTAAAACGGGTATTGAGTATTTTAATGCTGCGGGTGTATTCCAGTGGGAATCTTACGGAGAGGCCGATCCCCACGGCAACGATAGCTGGGCTTATCCTCAAAAAGGGGTTGATTTTGTTGTGCGCGACCAGTACGGTTACGACAATGAAATTGAATATCAGATTTTTCCTACCAAACCGCGTCAGGAGTTTCAACGAATCATGTTTAAGGCTGGAGCTTCTGATAATTATCCATTCAGCGGCGCGCCCAATCCCAATTGCCATTTG
>JBILCR010000143.1:0-5638 GCA_044353055.1 Flavobacteriales bacterium | reverse complement strand
AATTTCCTCTTCTTCAACCTTAGGTAAAAACACCTGACTTATATGAGCTTCGGCATTGTAATAATCCAAGCTGTCGCAGGTTAAGCCGCCTAAGTTAACCCGTTTGTATTCGCGATTCCAGTGATTGATGGCCAGTAAAATGAACCGCTGATTGATCCCCCAGGTATCGGGTAACGTAGTTATAAACGAACTGTCAATCATGTACCAGTTTTCAGTATCGTTTTGTTGTTTTAAATCAATGATTGAAAATAGGGTAGCGCCACTTTCGCCTACGGTGAATGACCCGAATTCAGTAAAAATATTGGGTTCATCTACGCCCTGTTGGTTGCAGAAACTCTTAATCTGGCGTATGATTTCTTCAATCATATATTCGTAATCAAATTCAAACGCCAGCGAATTTCGAATGGGTAGGCCACCTCCAATGTTTAGCGAATCGAGTTCAGGGCATATCTTTTTTAAATCGCAATAAACCTGAAGGCATTTAGAAAGTTCACTCCAGTAATAAACGGTATCACGAATGCCTGAGTTAATGAAAAAATGAAGCATTTTCAGCTCAAATCGTTGGTCTTTCTGAATATGATCTTCATAAAATTTGAGAATGTCTTTGTAGCGTATACCTAATCGCGAAGTATAAAACTCAAACGTAGGCTCTTCCTCAGAGGCTATGCGGATGCCAATTTTGGTTTTTCCTTTAAGGTGCTCTTTATAGTAGTTAATTTCATTCTTTGAATCGAGTATTGGGATTAGATTCTCAAATCCTTCATTTTTTAATTCAACTATAAATTCCTGATACATAGGTCTTTTATAGCCGTTGCAAATAATGTATTTCTCCTTTGAAATCAGCCCTTTTTCATGAAGTTCCTTAATAATTGGCATATCGTAGGCGGAGGACGTTTCAATATGGACGTCGTTTTTAAGCACTTCTTCCAAAACAAACGAAAATTGCGAACTTTTCGTGCAATAGCAATAAACATATTTGCCCTTATAATCGGCCTTTGCCATTCCCACATTAAACATTATTTTTGCTTTCTGTATCTGCTCGCTGATCTTTGGCAAATACGTAATTTTTAAAGGGGTTCCGTACTGTTCAATGATGTCCATTAACGGAATTTCATTAAAAAACAGCTCATGGTCCTGAACTTCGAAGCCTTTTTGTGGAAACTCAAAGGTTTGTTTGATCAGGTCTTCGTACTTATTTTTCATGTCCATTTTAAGGGCGGTATTAATAGGTTGATTGTTTTTTGCAAAAGTAAGTAACTTACTTATATAATTTTCAGCGAGAAGTAACTTAAACGAATTTTATGCGAAAGCCAAAAATTATATTACTCCGCTCAGAACTTGGTGCTGGAACCCGTGGTGCAAGTTTGGGTGTTGACGCTTTAAAAATTGCGGCTATTGATTTGCAAAGCGATTACTTTAAGAAGCACGCATGTATAGAGGTTGAAGATGAAAACTGGATGCTTCTTGAAAAAATTATTTTTAAATATGCAAAGCGAATTAAAGGCATCAATAAGATATATGAGCGCCTTACTAAATCGATAGCCAAAGTCTGTAAAAAGCCCAATCAGTTTCCGGTAGTCCTTGCTGGAGATCACAGTACTGCAGGTGGAACTATCGCTGGAATTAAAGCGGCTTTCCCGAATTCGAATTTAGGGGTGGTATGGATTGATGCACATGCCGATTTGCATTCGCCCTACACAACTCCCTCAGGTAATATCCATGGAATGCCATTGGCAACTGCTTTAGCTGAAGATAATTTGGAGTCGCAATCCAACGACATTGACGAAAAAACGGCTGCTTTATGGGAGCGGCTCAAATCCGTTGGAGGTATTGCGCCCAAAATAAAGTATCCCAATCTGGTTTATGTAGGTTTAAGAGATACAGAAGCGCAAGAAGACTACTTAATTAATAAGCACAATGTGCGTGTTTTTCGTACCAAAGAAGTGCGTCAGAATGGAGCGGCTGAAACTGCTGAAGAGATTTTAGAGTATTTAAAAGATTGCGATAAAATATATGTTTCTTTTGATGTGGATTCTTTAGATCCGAAAATCTCAACTGGAACAGGAACGCCTGTCCCGATGGGGTTAAAGTATAAGGAAGCACGCGATTTATTAAACGTCCTTTGTAAGGATCCGCGACTATGTTGTCTTGAGTTTGTGGAAATAAATCCTACACTGGATACTGAAAATGCAATGGCAGAAACCGCGTTTAAGTTACTTGAGTCGGCTACAGAAATAGCCATGCAATCAAATTAGTTTATGAAAATTTCTCCTCAAAAATGGTTTGCAGATGCCATTCGTAATACACTAAATCATCTTTACACCGGCATTGATGATTCTGCTATAGTAATCCAAGAAACTCGTAAGGATGTTGAAGGCGATTTCACTTTGGTTTGCTTTGGTTTAACCCGTTATTCTCAAAAAAATCCTGCCCAAACCGCTGAAGAAATTGGTAAATCCTTTTGTGAGCGGTATCAAGATGCTAAAGGATTTTCAGTAATAAATGGGTTCTTAAATATCACCCTGCATTTTAGTTATTGGTGCTCTTTTCTTGAGAGTTATAACCCCAATTTAGATCAATCCAATAAGACCGGCGGTAGTTTGGTTATCGAATATTCTTCACCAAATACCAATAAACCTCTTCATTTAGGTCATATTCGAAATATACTCCTTGGATTTTCCTTAAGTCGCATTGCTGAAGCGGCCGGTAAGCGGGTAGTTAAAGTAAATTTGGTAAACGACCGTGGCATCCACATTTGTAAATCGATGGTGGCATGGCAGAAATTTGGAAACGGAGAAACCCCTCTTGAAACAGGGCTGAAAGGCGACCATTTGGTAGGGAAATATTATGTGCTGTTTGATAAGCATCTTCAAACTCAAACAGCACCTATCCTTGAGAAAATTCTTTCTTCCGATTTTTCAGATTTATCCCATGAGGCCGCATTAAAAGCTCAAACACTTGTAGATAAACTCGGCACTGCAGACGCCGAAAAGGAAGAGGAAATTAAGGGTGAACTTAAGCGAATCGCTTCTAATGCCTGTCCAATTATGGTGGAGGCACAGGAGATGCTTCGGCAATGGGAAGCAGGAAATGCTGAAGTTATATCGTTATGGAGAATAATGAATCAATGGGTTTACACGGGCTTTGATGAGACCTATTCGCGTTTGGGTGTTGATTTCGACCGCACCTATTATGAGTCGGACACGTATTTACTCGGTAAAACACTTGTAGAGCAAGGGGAACATAGTGGCGCACTTTATCGGAAAAATGATGGCTCAGTGTGGATCGATTTATCAGAATTTGGCCTCGATCATAAACTGCTGCTTAGATCCGATGGTACATCGGTGTACATGACCCAGGATTTAGGCACAGCTTTGCTTCGTCATCAGGATTATAGCGCAGACAACTATGTTTATGTAGTTGGTAACGAGCAGGATTATCACTTCAAGGTATTGCGCGAAACACTCCTCAAAATGGGCTACCAATGGGCAAATGGATTATATCATTTATCCTACGGAATGGTTGATTTGCCTAGTGGAAAAATGAAATCCAGAGAAGGCACAGTGGTAGATGCCGATGACCTTATGGATGAAGTGATAGCAGAAGCCAAAGTAAAGTCTCAAGAATTGGGAAAAGAAAATGAAGATTTGCCCGAAACGCGCTATCATCAGATAGGTATGGCAGCACTTAAATATTTCATTCTAAAGGTAGATCCCAAAAAACGAATGGTATTTAATCCTTCTGAATCTATTGATATTAATGGGAATACTGGGCCATTTATTCAATATACCTATGCCCGAATTCAAAGTGTATTACGAAAGTCGTTAGCGAACAATGTGTCACTTACGGATATTTCCATTGAATCCGAACCTACACACAATCTGCTCATACGTACATTAGAACGCTATCATGCCACGGTTAGTGACGCAGCAAAAAGTTACAATCCTTCGTTAATTGCCAATTATGCATTTGAACTGGCAAAACTATTTAATCAGTTTTATCATGATTTTTCCATTCTAAAAGAGCCTGATGTCCTTAAAATGAATTTGAGGCTCATTATAGCCCAGAAAACGGCCGAAACTCTCAAGCATGCTATGTTTTTACTGGGCATTGAAATGCCTGAAAGAATGTAAGCCGATCAGAAATATTGAAATAAAAATACTTGAAGGGTTTTCTTAATTTTGTGACCCTTAAAAAAATATTGATTTTTATGTTTGAAAATCTAAGCGAGAAATTTGACAGGGCCTTTAAAGTATTAAAAGGGCAAGGGAAAATTACTGAAATTAACGTTGCCGAAACAGTAAAGGAAATACGAAAGGCCTTGCTCGATGCCGATGTTAATTATAAAATCGCCAAAGAATTTACCGATCGTGTTAAAGAAAAAGCGCTTGGTGAAAACGTGCTAAATGCAGTTTCGCCAGGACAATTATTGGTAAAAATTACCCATGATGAGCTCAGTGAGCTGATGGGCGGATCTCAATCCGATATCAATCTTAACGGATCCCCAGCCGTAATTTTAATTGCTGGTTTACAAGGTAGCGGAAAAACTACCTTTTCGGGTAAGTTGGCTAATTACCTCAAGCAGAAAAAAGGCAGAAAAGTGCTTTTGGTTGCCGGCGACGTTTACCGTCCTGCAGCTATAAATCAGATTAAGGTTCTCGGAGAGCAAACCGAGGTTGAAGTATTTGCCGATGAGGAAAGTAAGAACCCTGTTCAGATTGCGCAACGGGCCATAGAGCATGCTAAAGCCAGCGGCAAAAATGTTGTCATTATCGATACTGCAGGCCGTTTGGCTGTTGATGAGGAAATGATGAACGAAATAGCCGCAGTTAAAAGAGCCGTGTCGCCTCAGGAAACTTTGTTTGTCGTAGATTCGATGACAGGGCAAGATGCCGTAAATACAGCAAAAGCCTTTAATGATCGTATCGATTATGATGGTGTGGTGCTTACCAAACTTGATGGCGATACACGCGGCGGTGCAGCGCTTACCATTCGATCGGTGGTAAATAAGCCTATAAAGTTTGTGGGTACTGGAGAAAAAATGGAAGCGCTCGATGTGTTTTACCCAAACCGAATGGCAGATCGGATTTTGGGAATGGGCGACATTGTTTCGCTTGTGGAACGGGCACAGGAAAACTTCGACGAAGAGCAGGCGAGAAAACTTCAAAAGAAAATAGCCAAGAACACCTTTTCGCTCCTCGATTTTTACGAGCAGATACAGCAAATCAAGAAAATGGGAAACATCAAGGATTTGGTAGGAATGATTCCCGGGGCGGCAAAGGCATTAAAAGATACTGAGGTAAGTGACGATGCTTTCAAAGGAATTGAAGCTATGATTATGTCAATGACTCCTGCCGAACGCGAAGATCCATCCATTATTAACGGTAGCCGACGTCTTCGCATAGCTAAAGGTAGTGGCACCAATGTACAAGAAGTTAATAAACTTCTCAAGCAATTTGAAGAAACCCGCAAGGTGATGCGGAT
Organism: Flavobacteriales bacterium; assembly: GCA_044353055.1. Lineage (GTDB taxonomy): Bacteria > Bacteroidota > Bacteroidia > M30B66 > M30B66 > CAMCXT01. The sequence goes on along the minus strand of JBILCR010000143.1, from coordinate 154 downwards.
GATGAATAATCCATCGGCGATGGCTTCTATGATGCGTAATATGCCTCAAATGCGACGTTAATTATGCAAATTCTCGATGGAAAAGCATGCGCAAGCGCCTATAAAGCTGAAATAGCAAGAGCCGTTTCTGAAGCAATCGCTAAGGGACTACGCA
>JBILCR010000142.1:0-5650 GCA_044353055.1 Flavobacteriales bacterium | reverse complement strand
CACCATAATTTACCCCGGCATCGTTAAACGTTACCGGCAAATCCATTTGCTGCGCCTTAACCATAAATCCTACAGCCAATGCAGCAATGCTAAGTAATTGTTTTCTCATTGTTTTTGTTTTGATTGTGGGCTGCTAAGATAATCTAATTGTAAAAAATACAAAAAGCTTTTTTAGTTTTGTCGAAGCAGAATTATGAACCATTAATTTTGCTTCGCTACAATCAAACTACACTACACATTTTTTAATTATGACGCCCTACCAGCCCCGTTTGTTGCAAAACGACCTGTATTCAATACCCATCGATGAGTTCTTTAAATCGGCATTTTCCGTTGATTGCGTGATTTTTGGCTACCACAACTGCGAATTAAAAATATTGTTAATTCAACGCGGAACTGCTCCTTATGAAAACTACTGGGCTCTCCCCGGCGATTTGGTGTACCCCAACGAAGACCTTGATTCGGCTGCCATTCGTGTACTAAACGATTTAACAACATTGACCGATATACATATCTCGCAGGTTAAAACATTTGGAAAGGTCGATCGACACCCCTTGGGTCGTGTAATTACCATTGCCTATCTGGCCTTGGTTGAGCCAACCGAATTGGCGCCGCATGCTTCTTCTTGGGCTAGCCGCACGCAATGGCATTCAATTAAAAATGTCCCGCAACTCGCCTTCGATCACGGCGAAATTCTGCAAGCTTCGCTCGAAGAATTAAAAAGCCGAATCTTACGCGAAGACATTTGGCGTTCTGTATTGCCCGAAAAATTTACCCTCACTCAATTTCAGCAAGTGTTCGAAACAATCCTCGAAAAAGAATTCGACAAAGGGAATTTTCGTAAGAAAGTTGGCAAATTCAAGTTCCTCGATAAACTCACCGAAGCACAAACCAATGTATCGCATCGGCCCTCGCAGTTATATACCTTCGATGCACAGAAATATGCCGAAATGAAAGACGATGGCTTTGCATTCGATTTTTAACCCATTTACTATGCCCCTTCGCTACCTTATCTTTGTCTTAGTTTCAATCGCTTCATTAAACACAATGAAAGCGCAGGCTACACGCACCGAAATTAAGCAGGTTAATGGGCAATGGCAGCTTTTCAGAAATGGGAAACCTTATTACGTGAAAGGTGCCGGCGGACATGTACAACTCGAAAAATTGGTTTCGATGGGAGGAAACTCTATCCGCACATGGAGTACCGACAATGCAAAAGAAATCCTAGATGCTGCCCAAGCTAAAGGACTCACTGTGATGATGGGGTTATGGGTGCAGCACGAACGACACGGCTTTGATTACAACGACAAAGAAAAAGTGGCGCTTCAGCTCGAAGCCTTTACCCGAACGGTGCGCGAATTAAAAGATCATCCCGCGTTACTTCTTTGGGGTGTAGGCAACGAAGTCGATCTGTTTTATTCCAACACTGCAGTCTGGGATGCGGTAAACGACATCGCTGCCATGATTCACCGTGAAGATGCCAACCATCCCACCTGCACAGTTACAGCCGGTCTTGATAAGGAAGAGGTGCGCCTGATTAAGGAAAAAGCACCTCATATCGATATTTACGGAATTAATACATACGGCGATTTGAAGCAGGTGAAACAAGGCATTCGCGATGCAGGATGGAATGGACCTTATTTGATAACCGAGTGGGGACCAAATGGGCACTGGGAGGTATCAAAAACCAAATGGAATGCATCGGTAGAGCAAAGCAGCAGCGAAAAGGCAGATTCGTATGCCGAGCGTTACACAAACTACATCGCTGCAGACACTGAAAAATGCATGGGCTCATACGTGTTTCTGTGGGGCCAAAAACAGGAAACAACCTCAACCTGGTATGGATTGTTTTCGGAGAAGGGGGAATCGTGCGAAGCACTCGACCGGCTCGAGAAGATATGGACTGGGGAATTTCCTGAAAACAGGGCGCCTCGCATCGATTCCATGCTTTTGAACGGTATGACTAAGGGGCAGCATATTTTACTTTATGCAGGAGAAAAATTTACGGCCAGCGTTTTAGCTGCTGATCCAGATAACGATAAACTGAAATTTAGCTGGCAAATCATTCCCGAAAGCAGCGACATCCGATCGGGTGGCGATGCCGAAGCGGCCCCGCAGCCCATACAAGGATTAATGGTTCGCAATAAAGGCAAGGCTGCAGTTTTACGCAGCCCTGAGACAGAAGGCGCATACCGACTCTACCTAACCATTCGCGATGGGAACAACCATTATGCTTACGGTAATGTTCCGTTTTATGTCCACCCGCGCGACCCCAATGCATCGCCAGTACGCGCTGTTTCCTTTAAAAAACAGCAATTACAGCGCTAATCTAAACTTATTGTAATTAAGACAAAAAGGACTAGCTTTACCACATCCATTTTACGAATGAAGGGTTTTTGTTTCATATTATTTTGGAGTTTAATTTGCCCCTTTGCACTTGATGCACAGCTTGATACAATCATCAAGTCAAGCATTAAACCGAGCGCAATTGGGGTGTTTCCTAAAAAGGACCCCGGCGGTTTAAAAAATCTTCAGATAAATGGATTTTATCGCTTTTACGGCACCTACAATCGCCAGATTTTACCTTATGCTTTAAACCCGGTCATCAAAGACACGGTACAAGATCGAAGCATATTCATAGGCGACGATAGTCAGCTACCCAACCTACTCCTCAATGTTAGCGGAGCCCCCAACGATAAAACCTCATTTAGTTTCGACATTATGATGTTCCAATTTCTTAACGGAACCATCGGATCGTCTTACGGAAGTCAGGTTGCCGACTCCTTAAAGCCCTATTTGCAAACCCCGGGCAGTGGTGTTCGGCTTGGCAAAAACATGGGGCTCAACCTCGGAATGAACCTCAACGGGAAGTTCAAAACAAACTTTGGTAATCTTCAAGTTACAGCAGGCGGCATACAATGGGTTTCTATTTCCGATTTAACCATGGCTTCGTTCCGCGGGTACAATCGCTTCATGCTATACGAACGAAATCCTTGGGATCCTACCGGTCGCGATCTCACAAGCCGTTACGACCAATATTTCAGTCAGGGCTCTATCGATCAAGATACCCGATGGGGAAATCGCGCGTTCTTTGGATTGAATATACAGGGCGATGAATTGCCGGGCCGAACTTCGTTTATACTGCTCGCCGGAAAGACAGAATTGAATGGGGGCTTTGATACCAATCCCAATTATTCATTTGGTGGGAAGATTAAAAAACAATTTGGGCAGAAGAATTTCATTTCCGTTAATAGCATCATTTCGCGCGCTGCAACCGATAGTTTGGCGCGCAATTATTTTGGATTTAATGTGCTAACCGCAGAATTTCAACTTGCCTTTGCCGGATTTAACCTGAAAGGCGAAGCTGGAGCGGGACGCTATTTCAGCCCGGAACATACTGCCGACTGGGGCGAACTCATGCAATTCAAATTCGCAAGTCCGGTTTCGAAAATATGGCCTCAGTTTGAGCTGCATTATTATCGGGTTAGCCCCGATGTAGTGAACAACAATGCTATTTATTGGAACACTTGTACTCCAGAATACCGCATTAACAATATTCCGGCAGGCAGCATAGGCAGTTCGGCCGTATTACAGCCATTTGGAAGTTCTGTTGTACGGCTTGGCCAGATGACCAACAACCGCCAAGGCTTAGCACTTAACGCACAAAAAGACATTAAGCATTTTAGCTTCAGCGGTGGGCTTGGTTTCGCTGCCGAAATAAGACCTGGTGCGGCAACGATAACGTATGGTCATCCCGTTAACAACGTTACACGATCGCGTTTCTGGCGCTGGGGATTCCCAAGCGAGGTAGGGCCCTATCAACGTTACAATGCGATTTACCGCGATGTGTTCGACCGTGTAAATCTCAGCGACGACAGCTCGGGCGTGGTACTGAATGAAAAACACTTCAACACCGCCGAGCTTCAAATTAAATACAAGACCAAGTTCTTAGGTCGCGATGTATTCGTCTTCAGCCTTTTGCAAATGAACAGCGTGGGTCGCGAATGGTCGGCCATTCCACTTACCAACGAAAAAGCATACATCCGTCAATACGTATCCGAAATTGAGGCCTATTATGCCATTCGAAACGGAATCTTGATTAATGGCTATTTTGGTTACGAACGTAGCCTTGGCAATTACCTTACCGACATTAACAATGATACGTTCAGGCCACGCAATCAAACAGGAAGAGGCATTGGCTTGGGTACCGATATCGATTTGGGCCGCAATACACGCCTTTATTTGAGGCACCGCTGGTACCGATTTGCCGACAGCAGTTTTGAAGCCGATCGTTTTCAGGGACGTGAGTTAACCGTTGAATTAAAAGCATTTTTCTAATGAAGAACGCCCTACGAATAGGATTTTTACTTCTTGTAGCCTCTACTTGGGCAAGGGCACAAGATGAACGTAAGTTTACGTTTACAGGTGCCGCACGAGGTCAGTATTATGGCGATGCCCTCTCGCTGGAAGAAGAAAAAGACACAGTAACACCTCCCAAACTCAATAGCGGTCATGTAATGGTCGATCTCGGTTTAAAAATTCGTCCAAACGTCAATACCGAAATTCTTGGTATGGTGCGTATTCGCAACGACTATGGCGGGTTTTGGGGTTCGGGCGTTACCTTCGATGTGCGTCAGCTTTATGTTCGTGGCATTATCGGCGGCATCATCAAATACCAGCTAGGCGATTTCAATTACCGCATGAGCCGCTATACCATGTGGAATTACGATCAGGAAGTGGTTGGGAAGATGCCCGCTATTTTGCAGCAGCAAAGCGATGTGGTAAACTATGAGTATTTTTTCAATTCCGATCATTCGCGCCGTCAGCAGGGTGCAGCCCTCGATTTTGCCCTTATTTTTAAGAAGTTTGTCAAAGAGCTAACTATTAATGCGGTTACAACTCGAAACCGAATTACAGATCTGGCGCAAAACAACGAGCGGCTATTTTCGGGCATTAATGCTAATCTTGTACAAAGCGAATTCTTTGAATTGGGCTATAACTACGCGAATCTTTACGATGTAAGTGGTACATCAAAAGGCAATAAGGCATTTCGCAATCCGGTACACACCCTTACGACCAAAATTCAATACCAATCCAAGCACTGGAACTTCGCTTTCGAATCGGAGGTCGGAAAATCCGAAACATTACTAAAAAACGACTCCCTTGCACCTGCTTGGAATGGTAAATTTGGTGATGCATTGCTGCGCATCGACCATAAAAAAACCGGTTTAGGTTTAAGCCTCAATGGTATCTACGTTTCGTCGGCATTCCGAAGTCCCGGAGCGCAAACCAAGCGCATTGCCTTCGGACAAGCACCTCTGGCCTACAACCGCATTGCAAACAGCCAGGACTTACGTTCGCTTACTATGCTCGATTTGATGCGCGAAGTCAATTTGTATACGCTTCAAATTAGGCCTTACCTTATGGATTTTGCTCCGCAATACGACAACATTACGCCGTATGGCAATGCAACACCGAACCGCCAGGGAGTAAACGCAGGGTTTACTTATGCTCAAGGGAAATTGCCTGTTGATGTTAAGTATGCCTATTATAACCTGCAAGAAGTGCGTGGAGAGGGCACCTTACTACCTCGTAAATTCAGTCGACACCAGATCGACGCTCAACTGAGGATCAACGAATTTTTCAAAAAGCT
>JBILCR010000141.1:0-5660 GCA_044353055.1 Flavobacteriales bacterium | reverse complement strand
GGTAATGCGGTTGGAGTAAGAAAACTGCGATGAAACAAGCTGATTTGGTGCATCGGTATAATAGCAAACCGGTGCATGCTCGGTGAGGTTGCCAAAGCGTGTTTTGGTAAGAAGCAAACCGTTCTCGCTGAGCTTTGCCTTTTTGGAACTCCGCAATTGCGCCTGTGCAGGATTACCGCCGGGATGAACGATGAGGCTATACTTTAGCCCTCCTTCGGGATGAAATTCATACACGGCATCCATACCCGGATATAAATCCTTACACACCACACGTTTACCTGATGGAATATTGCTTGTGTTTATCTTATGTCCACTTGCATTGGTATACCAGTAACTGTGGTAATACGAATTTACATCCTCAAGTTGTATCGTGGCATTAGGATTGGCACCTATCCACTCGTATGTAACCTCATCGCGTATTACTTTTGAATCGCGCTCTAAGCGTTCACGGCGTTCTTCCTCGGCATATTCGCCCGGTTTGTCGAACTTCTTCTTCCCGCGTTCGCGCTGTTCTTCTTCGCGCAGTTCTGCCATTTCATCAAACTGAATTTCGCGCAGTTTTATCGTAAAACCCTTAATACCTATAAGGTAATCCTCATTATTTCCATCATATACGAACGATGGAATTTCGTTTCCGGCGGTACGTAAATGATTGAATTGTGCCTTGTTTTCAATAAATCCTTTAATTTCTGAAGGCTTATGACTCCAGTTTTGGGCACATAAGATGCCCGGGGAAATGATAAGAATTACAATAAAAAACCAGCGTGCGAATTTTATTTTCATGAGCTAAATGCTTGATCAGGTAATAACAAATATATGTTAAAAAGCATAAAAAAACATAAAAATCATCCGAACCATCGGTATAGATAAACACTAATCTTCAAGGTTATCAACGCCCATGTTATTAATCTAATTTGGAATAAATGAAGTATTTGCTTAGGAATCCTATCCCCCCCTTCCCAAGGCGAAGCTAGCACCCCAGTTTCGGATAGCCGTTAATAAACGATTATAAACGTTTAAAACGAAAATTCATTTGAAGCATCAATTGGATTGATGCCGCTTACATACTTGTTAAATGCATTTAAATCCTCTACTAAACCCTTAAACCAAGGGGTTAATAACCTCCAATGCAGGTTCAGTATTTTGATCCTACTTTTAATTAACTGCATATAAATGCATTACCCCAAATCCATAACTTTTGATAACCATTAAGCCAGCTGCCATAATTTCCAAAAAAAAGCAAGTTAAAATTCTAGAGTTGCGTTGCAAATATCTCTACATGTGACTTTAGCGCAGCGAGGGGCCATCATGCACTTTCAGCAAAATAGATGTAACCCTGTTGGGTTTCACTAAAATTAATTTAAAAATTGGATACCAAGGAATAGAACCAAGGAAACACTCAATATCGCAAAACATTGATTATATTGTATTTAAGTATTTACACACACCTCAAAAGCAACCCTCTCATTGTTAATTCTTACATCCGCAGGTAAGTAGTTTTTAGTTGATTTTACAAGGGTTTTACTCAAAGTAGGTTTGATGAGCATAAAAAATGTACATCATGAAAACACACCTACTACCCGTTTATGCCGCCTTTGTTGTGTGCGGCCTAACCAGTTCAAAATTAATGGCTCAAGCACCCAACGACGGAGCATTGGCCTATCAAGGTGAGTCGTTTCTAGGCGAACTCACGGCCGACTACGAACGAAGTAAAGCCGTTGAATTTAATGCACAGGATCTGGAAATAAAGACCTCTGCAATTTATGTCGACTTAAAGACATCCGGCGAGGTTGAATTTTCAGCACGCAGCGGCTGGGCCAATCAATTTATTTGGAAATTTGGCGACGGCGAAATTGCCAGTGGCGTGCAGTATGTAAAGCATGCATTTGAAAAACCAGGCACTTATAAAGTAACGCTCATTGGCAGTAACGAAGATGCATCCGCTAAGAAACAAATTGAAGTAACGGTGGTTGATACGCATCAACCCCTCGAACTTGAAGAGATGGAACATTTCATCGTGTTTCCACAAAATAATAAACTCGAAACCGACATTAAACTGAACCTGCCTAAACGCGAACGAAAACTCAAATTTCAAGTTCAGGATGTTAAAGGCAACCAGGTGTTTGAACACTACGTGGGCCGCGTGGGTAAAAAGGAAACCATCAGAGTTGACCTCCAGAATTTACCCGACGGTAAATACTATGCTGTATTAAAAGGAAAGAAATTCTCGATGGTTTCGCGCTTAAGTGTGGTTCGATAAGGTTGCCTAGGATTGGATGCCTTTGAATTTCTCGTTCACACCCATTCCAAAAAGAGCAAAATCAAACCGAACCGGATCATCGGCATCAAAACTCCTCAACGAAGTGGTAAGCTCCTCTACGGCCTGCCAATCGTTTGCATTTCTGGTTAAAAGACCTAGAGCGCGCGCTGATGTTCCCGAATGCACATCCAGGGGTATTCTCAAATCAGATGGCGCAAAGCAATTCCAGATGCCAAAATCAACGCCACGAGTGTCTTTTCGTACCATCCAACGCAAAAACATATTCAGTCGTTTGGCTGCCGAACCGGCCTCGGGATTGGCAATATGTTTAAGGTGCCTCGCCGGTGTTTCGGATCCCATAAATGATGATCGAAACTTGATGAGGCCGTCGTAAACACTGCCTGTTTGGGTATGAAAAAGCGGTTCTAACGAACCGTGCAATCTGTAAATCTGCTGCAGGCGTTCGATAAAAAAAACGGCATCGGCTCCATTAAATGTTCGATGCACGAAGGGTAAAAAGCGCTTGCGCTCCTTTGAGGTATGATTTAAAATAAAATCGGCCGGACGGTTATCCATCCAATCCAGTAGCTTTTCAGCATTGGCAATCAGTGTTTTTCGTTGGCCCCATGCAATGGTTGCCACTAAGAACCCAGATATTTCTCGGTCCTGCTTGCTTTCGAAACGATGCGGAATACAAATAGGGTCGCTTTCAATAAAGGAAATTCGATTATAGGCATTTGCTTTTTCCTCAAGTATTTCGGCGCATTCTGCCCGGGTGAGATGCATTGAATTATTCCTCCTCAAAAAAGTCATCTTCGCTCAGCACATTCCACGACGCGGGTAAAGGAGCATTGGGCAAGGCATTAACTTTTGATATAATTTCATCGATAACATCGTCGAACTTAAGAAAAAGTTCTGTTTCGATGTCGCGATGGGGATAAAAGAAGATGCGTTCAATGGTTTCGTTCCAAATTTCGCGTATGGCTTCTTCAGCAATGACCTTCTCTTTAGGCAAGGACTCAAACCGAGAAAGTACAGAACCAATAATCCATTCGGCATCAGGTTCAGCAATCCAAAATATAGTGTAGCATTCACCAAACAAGTCTAAATCGGTGGTTTCGCTCAGCAATGAGGCCGGAAATGTATCGAAGGCAAAATGCCCCTGCATGATCTCTTCGTCCGAAAAACGCCACGACGCCAGTTCACGGGCTTCTTTTGAATGCAACAATTGAGGTTTAGGTATGCATTGGAGTAAAGGTTGCAACTGTTCGTTCCATTGGGCGCTTTCAAACGTACTAACCTGATATCCAATACCCGAAACAAAGCGGGTGCGGGCATTCTTTAGCAATACAAATCCCGGAGCTTTATGCTGTCTAACAAATTCCTGAAATGCCGTCATGACACTATAAAATCAACTTTGTAATAAACGCACTGCCTCATGCTGAAGCACTTCCTCGAAGTTTTCGACCGTGAAAGGTTTTCCAAAAAAGCCAAACACTTGTGAATATTCTTTTGATTTAAAATAATCATCAGGATTAACAGAGGTTGTAACAACCGCAACCGCCAGCCTACAGTTAAAGCCCTTCTCATTCAGTTCATCTAGAAATTCCCAACCATCCATCATCGACATGGTAAGGTCTAATAATATCAAATACGATTTGTCGGGTGTATTATTCGCATAAATAAATTCACTTACTGCTTTTCCATCATTAAATTTATGCAATTGGGTATTGGGTAAGGCTTTGTGTACAACCCTTTCGTGAAGCATGCTGGTTACTAAATCGTCTTCTACTAATATTATTTCCATGGTTATTTTTTGGGGATTTGAGAAATTCCTTTTGTGTTCATTTCGTGCGATTGATTGGTAATGTTGCGTATGATATCATCCAGCTCATTTGCCGAATCCACGATGAGATTGGTTATCTGACTCTGAGTAAGTTCTTTAAATTCAGTGTCGGAAAGTAAATGCACCAAACCCAAAATTCGAGCTAAAGGTGCACGAACCACATGCGATTGCATCCATGCTATTTCTTTGAATACTCTATTTTGTTCGGCTACCGTGGAAAAATACAGGTTACGCTCGGTAATATTATGTACTATTTCGTAAACAAGTTCTTGGTTTTCAACGATAATGATGCAGCTCGAAATCTCCAGATCCATTATGGTTCCGTCCTTTCGGTAGTGCTTCATAATGAAAAAACCGTTTTTTTCTTTCTTTAATTGGTCGAATTTCCAATGCAGGTTTTCGGCAGATGCATTAATTTCGAAAATGGATTTCTGAACAAATTCTTCTTTACTCCATCCGTACATGCGCTCGGCTGCAGGATTAATGTCAATGAATTTTCCATCCTGAGGATCGAAGAAATACATGGCGGCCGAGTTCTCATAAAACAAATTTCGAAACCTGTTCTCGCTTTGTTTTAAATACATCCGGTTTTGCTCTTTCTCATTTTGATTTCCCCCAAACACAGAAACGCCCACAACCTTATCATCAACAATTACAGGACTCATCGAAATGAATACTTTAACATCACCCGTTGGAGTTTGTAAATTTTCTGAAAACTGAAGGTAATTGTTGGCTAAAACATTATCGTAACGGTCGATCCAAATATTTTTTAACTCTTCGGGAAACAAGTCGGGCAATCGAATGCCCAATGTTAAATCTATATGATAGAACTCTTTAAATAGATCAACGAATACTTTATTGATATAAACAATTTCGTAATTCGTGTTCACCGACCAAATGCTTTCTGGCGAGGAGTCGAGGATTGACTTCAAATGCGCCTCACTTTCATGCAATTTCTGTCGTTGTTCGAGCATCTGCGAAATTTCACGCGAAACGGCAACTACAAACCCTTCATTTTCAACCTCAATGTACCGCGACGAAACTTCAATTGGGGTGAATGTGCCATCTTTAATATTGCGATGCCTGCTTTCTGCCTTAATAGGTCCATTTTGCTTCAAATACTCAACATGCCTATTCCAATCTTCAATACTTTTAAAATACGACTGAAAATCGAGAATGGAATATTTCCCTTTTTCGTGCATAGAAATGCCTAAACGCAGGGATGCCGATTCATTTAAATAATGCAGCATACCATCAGCTCTTACAATCTGTATGGCATCAGTAGTATTGCTGATTAAGGTTTCAAACAATCGGTTGTTGTTGCTGTCGTTTGTTCTGGCTGTGCTTTCTGATAATATCTTAATGACGTCGTTGAGCTTATCCAAGAAACCCGTGTCAGGTTCAAGCTCAAACACCAAAATAAACCTAAGTGAATCGCTTAAGCTGTAAATTTTTACGTAATTCCCTAAGTGCTCTTTACTATCGGCTGCAAAGGCATCAAACGTTAAAGATTGTATAATGGCTTGTTTATGAGCAGTAACGTGTGCCGAAAAA
>JBILCR010000140.1:0-5667 GCA_044353055.1 Flavobacteriales bacterium | reverse complement strand
GTGATTATACCCGCTTTCATGGCCTTGCGGTTGAAGGCTCAACGCCCGATTTTTTAAAAGTGGAGGATGATATTCGTTTTTTGAACGACTCGTTTTTGCGCATTCAAATTACAGATCCGGGGTTTAATTCACCCCTTGTTAGCAAAGGTATGCACCAGGGGCTTTTATTGTCCGATGGGCCTTATCGCGATGCTTTTAAAGTAATAGAACAAATTCTTGCCGAAAAAGCAGATCCAGCGCTTTACAACGGTAAGCTTTATTCGGCTCCACTGTGCACCAGTGCCAATATTAGTGGCGATGTTCGTGGTTCTATCACCGATTATGAGCGGGCTCTTGAATTTATGGTGGACCGAAACATTCCGCTCATGATAAGTGGCAAAAATGAGGTAGCGGCTTCGAAAGGGTCTTACCCCATATTTTCATTTAATGGAAACCGGGTTAAAGTGGAACGAAAAGGTCCGGGCACGCAACGTATGATCGAATCATTCCCCAAGGATTTAACCATCGAGATGGAATAACACCGAATTATAAACAGGGTCTCACTTCAATTTCAAATAAAAACAATGAAAAAATCAATCCTATTGGCATTTTATTTCACTTTGGCCTTACATGTAATCCATGCTCAAAACGTTAAGTTTTACAATGTTGTAGAAGAGAAAGGCCGATTTATTGTTTCCAATACAATTTTGATGGAGGTGGCGTCTGATAATACCATTTGGGGGTACTATGGTTGGGCGGCACAAGGTCTAAGTGAATATTATTTGAGCGGAAAGATAGAGGGAGCAAAAATTATTGGAACCCTAACCACCTTGAGTGATAACACATATTCTGAACCTATAAATTGGACGATTCTTCCCAATGCCATCAAGGCATCTACACCTATGGGAATTGACCATGTAAATTCCTCAACAGCGAGTCCTATTTCAGAAGATGCGCTACTTACATTTTATGAAGAACCTTCATTTAATTCAAAATTAATGGCTAGCGATTATATGCCTTCAGGTAAAAATGCCCAAATAGTTCAAGTCGGGAAGGTCGAAAAAAATAAGGACTCAAACGAAGGTTATAATATTTGGTATAAAGTTAAAACCAACGATATAGAAGGTTGGGTATTTGGAGCCATGCAGGTATTGTTCTGATAGACCTAACCGCACTACCACGGCTGACTATTGCATCAGACTCATTTTTAGTTCAATACCTGAATCATCTTTCTTTGTTTGGTTTGATCGTTATAGAATTCCACCAAATAAAAACCTGCAGCCAGAGTATTCACGTTTATTGATGTGCAATGCTGCGCTTCTGTAAGTGTTTGGCCCTGTAATGTGAGCACCCGAGCATAATTTACAGCATCCGAAAAGTAAAGGTCTGTCGTTGCCGGATTGGGGAACACAGAAATTTCTTCGCGTAACCACGATTGTACCTTCAGGGGGGCTTCTAGAAAAACCGAATCGGACAAGGCGCAGTTGGCAGCGTCTGTAACGCTGAATACGTACCATCCCGAATTCAAATACACCGCCATCGAATCGGTTTGGGCATTCGGATCGTTCCATGAATAAGAGTAAGGAGGAACCCCGCCGCTCACATGCGCTGTAATAGCGCCCGAAAACGTATTGGGTGTAGTTTCGGGAATTAGGGTAAAGGTTGCAAAAAGTGCTTCAGGAGCTGTAATAATGGCTGTCTGTGTTTCGCTGGTGCACCCGTTTTCGTCGATGCATAGAATGCTGTAAGCTCCCGGAGCTAAAACCTGACTTAAATTATTGATTGCATTGCCGTTTACCATCCAGGTGTATGGAGGTACGCCTCCAATGGCTTGCGCTTCTATGCTTCCATCATTACTGCCATTGCAGCTTGCAGGTATTCCAGTTGCTGAAAACGAAATAGGCTGCTGCCCATTAACAATAAACGATAACGAATCCGAACACCCCCGTGCATCCTCTGTCTTTACCCAATAAAAGCCCGGTGCAAGCGAATCTACCATGGCGTCGGTTTCGCCATTTGACCATATATAATTTACCGGCTCAAATAGAGCCGATGCCAAAAGGTCAATGCTTCCATCGTTCATGTTATAACACGATTCGTGATTCAATGCTACTGTCTCCACCGTAGGTGCCGCAAAAGGCATGAAAATAGAATCAACCACGACGCAACCATCGGGATGATTGATGGTAACGGTGCTCCAGCCTTCGGGCAAGAGGGCATTACTTTTAGTAACCACACCGTTTGACCACAAAAAGGTACACGTGCTAAACATGCATTGGCAACCCGTTGAACTCACCGTGGCCATACCATTGGTTGCACCCGGGCAGGAAGGGGGCATTGTTCCGCCAAATGAAATAACATAAGGGTTTTGTAGAAAAAAGCCCAAATCTTCATAACAGCCCAGGCCATTGGTAACACGCAATTGGTACTGCCCAGCTGCTAAGCCACTTATTGCAGGCGCGGTTGAACCGTTCGACCATACGTAGGTGTAGGGTCCCGAATTTGGATTCACCGTAGGCGTGATGGATCCGTTGGCCAGGCCGTTACATGTAGGGTTTATCCCTCCGGAATGGGCGGCTACTGCGCCAAATCCGCAGTTTACCGGTAAATAAAAATAGTGGCCTGTAACGTTAGATCCCATGTACGAGCCCCAGGCAATACCACTGTTGGGAGCAGCAATGCCTAAGTTATATTTTCGAAGCGATACGCCTTTCCAAGCCGACGGATTAAGGCTATCTTTTCGGGTAAGCATAAACAATTCGAGTTGCTGATTATTGTCCGAATCGATAATTAATGGCGTTGAGGCCAAATTCACTCCTGTTACAGGGGCAATAAGCTCTTGAACGGTAGCGGTGGTAAAGTCGATACGTTGTAGGCTGTTCCGAAAGCCGCCGTTACTAAACGTATTCGTCGAAATTATAACTTCGTCGCGTCCGTCGTTATTGTAGTCAAGTGCGTTGGCTGAGGCAAAATGCAACGTGCCAATACTGTCTATAAATTGTATGGCTCCTGTTTCGCCGTCGAGCATTACCTGATAGTAATCGGTAAACGAGGGCGCTTCGCCTTTATACAAAACGGCAAAGGCATCGGTGGCAAGCGAACCTGTGAAATTGCCCAAGGCCAGCGCCGAGCTGGATTCGGTACCGGCAAAATTGCGCGACCAAAGTTCGGTGAACGTAGCTCCATCCAAGCAGTGCACTTTACCGCCGTACGACTGTATGAACACCTTCCACTGTCCGTTAGTTTCTTTAACTACCGATGCAGGAGCTATATATCCAAGCTCGCTATCGGATGCAAGTACGGTGCTTCCGGCAAGTGAACCTGCTGCCAACTGAGAGAGGCGGCAGGCATAAAAATGGCCTCCAAGTGTTTCGCCCCCTGTGCCATATAAAATAAAGGGATTGCCATCGTTCCAAAGGTCGGCCACAACGGGCGAGCAATATATTTCGGCACTATCGGGCACAACAGCCTGCGAAATGATGGCTCCGGTAACCGAATTAATAAGCAGTAATTTACCTGCAGGGCGATTGGTTTCCCAAGCCGGTGCCGCATGATCGCCGCCGTTGCTCACCAAAATATCATTAATGCCGTCGTTGCTAAAATCGGCTACAAAACTTGGATTGTAGAAATTATACCATCCACTATCGATGGGATTGGTTCCGTAAGGAAAAAAATCCCAAATAAGCGACCCAGTGGCCCCATTAATAGCCAAAAGCTGCGCTTGACGGCCCGCGATAAACACATCGGGTACACCGTCGGAGGTGATGTCTTTAAAAATTGCGCTACCAAAAACCTCGTTACGTGCAGCCCGCTTCCAAATCAATGAGCCATCGAGGCCATTTACTGCTGCTATACCATTGTTGCTTTGCACGCCATCGGTTCCGGCACCAAATACAATATCTTTTACACCATCACCATTTAAATCGGCAGCTCGGGCAGAGGAGAGATTGGCTACCGAATCGAGCGAAAACGACCAATCGGGTAATTGCGCCTTTATACATGAACTAAGGCTGATAAGGAAAAGAAGTAAACGTGTTTTCATAATGGATACTCTTCAAAAGTACAAAACATGTAGGTTGTAGCATAATTAATTAATTAGTCTGGCTTTAAGCAACTTTACACTACCATACCTGTATTTTCTTTTGAGTTCTTCCTCGCGTTTAATGTCTTTATATTTCAAACACTAGTTTTCGAGGAATACTTCAAATAGATTATTAAATGCCGTAGAGCCGTTTAGCCAAAACTAAGGCTACCTGAACAGCATTTTTACAAACGAATCAGTACCGTTCACGCTCTCTGCGCGCTTGCTGTTTGAGCGGGTCGGCCGATATCTCGGCATGCCGTTTACGGTTTCGGTAAATGTCGATAGCGGTAAATACGGCTTCGCGTAAGGATGATGGATCGGCCGTGTTTTGGCCGCAAATATCGTAACCGGTTCCATGGTCGGGCGAGGTGCGAATTATGGGCAAGCCCGCCGTAAAATTAACCCCATGATGAAAGGCGATGGATTTAAAGGGAATCAAGCCCTGATCGTGATACATTGCCAGTACCCCGTCAAATTTTTTCCAGGTGCCGTTTCCAAAAAAGCCATCAGCAGGGTAGGGGCCAAAAGCCATAATATTTTCTTGATTGGCCTTTTTAATAGCAGGAATAATTATTGATTCTTCTTCTTTACCAATAACACCTCCGTCGCCCGCATGTGGGTTTAATCCCAACACTGCAATGCGTGGCGCCCTGATACCAAAATCCTGGAGTAGCGATTCTGAAAAAACCTTTAATCGACTTACAATTAAATCGGTACTCAATTTTGAAGCTACATCTTGCAAGGGCACATGACCGGTAACGGTGCCTACCCGCAACGATTCGCTTACCAAGAGCATCAGGTAATTGCTTTGGCCGGTTTGTGCGGCAAAATATTCGGTATGGCCGGGAAAATTAAAATCGGGGCCTTGCACGTTTTGTTTGTTTATGGGTGCAGTAACCAACACATCTATGATGCCTTCTTTTAAATCGGCCGTGGCACGCTGTATGGCTTTTACCGCCCACGATCCGGCAGATGGTGTACTTTTACCAGGGTCCATACCCACATCGATGTCGGTGAGGTTAATAAAGTTGCAATGATGCTTTACCGCTTTGGAGGCATCGCTAATGCCGTAAAAATTAAAATCCTGAATATTAAGCGTTTTACGGTAGTGCGTTGCGGCTGTATGAATGCCGTACACAATGGGTGTGCATAGCTCTACCATGGCGGCATCGGCAAATGCCTTCATAATTACCTCATACCCAATTCCGTTAAAATCACCATGGGTAATGCCCACTTTTATGGGCAGCGCCGTTTCGCTCATATTTCGGCTTTTGTTTTAATAAATTCAAACAGCAAACGCACCCCGTATCCGGTTCCTCCTTTTCCACGGTAGGCATCGGATCCGTCGTTAAAGGCCGGTCCGGCTATGTCTAAATGGGTCCAAGGATAATCGGTAAAATGTTCGAGGAATTTTCCGGCCGTACTGGCCCCCGCCAAAATACCTCCAATGTTCTTTAGGTCGGCAATATCGCTTTTCAGCATATCGGCATAATCGTCCCAAAGCGGAAAATCAACCAAGCGCTCGTGCACGGCGGCACCGCATTGTTTTAACACTTCGTATTCTTCGGTAGTATTGCTCATCGACACGATACCGCAGTTGCCAA
>JBILCR010000139.1:0-5687 GCA_044353055.1 Flavobacteriales bacterium | reverse complement strand
TTACGCAGCCTGTTTTTTGGAGGAATTTGGTAAATACCTCTGGATCGGCTTCGGTGGGCAGGTACAGCGTATAAATGTCGCTGATATCGGCATATTTTTGACCGAATTCGTTTGTGGCCTTTTCAGGCTTTTTCGCATTTGGAAAGCGCTTGAGAGGGGCATCCAGATGATATTGGTTCAAAAAGTCGGCGAACGACGGAATGTTTTGAGGCAGAATGCCTGCATACTCTTGCTTTAGACGGAAATGTATTTTGCCTCCCAAATAAGGGTCGGAGTAGGTTTTCGATTCCCATACTTTTTGGCCATTAACCGAAAATGCAATGAGCAAAATCGGCATCAGAAGTATCTTGTTTAAATTCATACCGCCACTGTTTTCGTTCGTTTTATGGTGCAATTTAAACAATTGCCATTGGTCATGGTTCAAAAAAATAAATTGTTAATGACAGTATTTATGGCAAAAGAAATTACATTTGACAAAAAAACAGTCATGATCACGACTAACTTAAAATACCTACGGAAGCAGATTGGTAAATCTCAAGAGGAGGTTTCGCAGGATTTAATGATGAAACGAACCACATTAAGCGGTTACGAAAACGGTTCTGCAGAACCCAGTTTAGACAATCTATTAAAGCTTGCAGCATACTATAAGGTTAGTGTAGATCAGATGATTCGCAAACCGCTAGAGCAATTGGGTTTCCAGCCTGGTTTAGATAAAGATTGGATAAGCGGCACCAAGTTGCGGGTGGTGACCACCGCTGTTGATAATGACAACAACGAATTTGTAGAGCTTGTGCCGGTTAAGGCTCGTGCCGGTTACACTTCGGGCTATGCCGATCCGGATTACATCCGCGTACTTCCTACGTTTCATATGCCTTTTTTAGCCTCAGGCAAGAAATACCGAACGTTTCCAATTGTGGGCGATTCTATGCCGCCAGTAGCCGATGGGTCGTGGGTTACCGGCGAATATTTAGATAACTGGAATTTTATAAAAGACGGTCAACCGTATATTATAGTTACCCAAGATGAAGGCATCGTTTTTAAAACGGTGTTTAATCATATACAAGATGATGGCACTTTGCTTCTTTGCTCTTCCAATCCATTCTATGAACCCTATTCCATATCGGTTGATTCGGTTTGTGAAGTCTGGAAATTTACCCATTACATCTCGTCTGAATTGCCCGAACCTAATCTCAGTAAATCGGAAATAAATGCAACGGTAATGAATTTGCAGCGCGAAGTGAGCATGCTTAAGAATACCATGAAACGGAAATAAAAAAGCCCCGAAATGAATTTCGAGGCTTTCTGAGTTACTTTTTTGAGGTTATTTCGCAACTATCAGCAATTGTTGTCTTACCGTTGAACCTGTTTGTAAACGTAGGAGATACGTTCCGTTAGCCATTTCGTTCGTTTGGATGCTTTGTTGGTTTAAGCCTTGAACGGCAGTATGCTTTGATGTTTGCAGCAATTTTCCATTCATGTCAATAAGCTCCAGCGTATATGGCATTGCCGCATTCAAATAAAAACTCAATGTGCTTTCATTCTCAACAGGATTGGGGAATACCGAAAAGTTAATTTGCTGGTCGTTTAAAATTCCCGATGAACCCTCGTAACATGGATTAGGCGGATTGCTGATGTAGGTTAGCGATCCAAAATCGATGTAACATGCTAAATCCGGGAGGTCAACAAAGGGATTGCGGTTTTCTTGAAGAGAATCTAAAAAGTCGTTACGCGACATGTCAAATGCATCAGGAGGATACTGGAAATGCCACTTCTTTATCAAGTTTTGGTCTTGCGGATACGTAATCGAATTTGACAAGCAAACTTCACCAATGGGATTATTAAAACTAAACGCTTCATTTCCGGCGGAATAGCAAACGGCCATGTACATCAGGGCTCGTGCGGCTCGCCCCTTGTGCACATCGCGGGGTTCAAAAACCATATTGCCGTTTGCGTCGCGACCCAATTCGCAATCCAAATACACTTGTGCAGGACTCAAAGGCGTTACAATTTCTCCAAGCGGATAATTGCAACGGCGCGCGTTTACATTGGTTTGTTTTGCTGGATACAGGTTATGATAATCACTGTATTCAGGTGTATCTTGGTTTCCGAACGAAGGCATCCAGCTATGTGGGAAGGTGTGTTCGCGACTGTAATCGTAGGCAGTCCAATCAAACGGCTCGTTATACAAACGTTTTTCTCCAGAATATACACAATCTACCACACGGGTAAAGGTTGTTGCACCCACCGTAGCCAAGGTATCTCGCGTGGTGAACAAATTAATCATGGTAGCGGCATAATTGGAATAAAACTGGGCAAAATGCGGATTAATGAGATTGTATAAATCGCTCACCAATGTGGCATTGGAAGTAGAAATGCCGGCATACTCACTCATGCTTTGCATGCTCTCTGGCGTCGTAACATTAGCTGAATTAATAGTATTCAGGTAGTTTGTATATGTTCCTGAGCCGCCATAAGGAAATACCGCAAAATGGTAAGTTTTTCCTGCTAAAACGTAGGTTGGGACTATCGAAACATTATCGCTTGAAGGACGTCCGCTGTAAATTACCTTGGCATTTCCAACGGATTGGCCGCGCTGATATTCCATTCCATCTTGAGGTGCCGTATCCACCGCTCCGTTTTCGCTTCGCAGTACCAAATAGCCGCCCAATACATCTGATGAAAGAATGTTGCCAGTAAATTCTATTTGGGTACGGTATGATTTATTAATTGGGAATTGTATGGAAGTAACCGATTGCAAGGGCTCTGTAGCCAGGGTTCCGTTTATGCCATAAATAGTATATGCAAACTCAGGATTAGCAACATCGTTGCTGGAAATTTGAATTTCGGCCGTATGACTTGCCTGTCCGGTATTGGGATTGAATGAAAGTACAAGATTTAAAGTTTCTCCTGGTAAAACTGAGGCGGGCAGGGTAGGGGATGTAACCGTAAACGCAGTTGCATCTGTTCCAATTAAAGAAATGGAAGTAATATTAAGCGTTTCCTGGGTGCCCTCGTTGGTAATGGTATGTGTTACGCTACCGCCGCTGAACGGAGGAGCAACACTACCGTCGAGAATGTTGATGGCATTGGCGCTAACGGATATACTTGCCGACGTGATAACGGGTTCGGCTACACTGATCTCGTCAAGCCTTATATTGAAACCTGAAACTTTTGTTTCATAGTAAAAACGCAGGTATCTACTTAGAGGATTGGCAAAGGAATATGTTTCGTCAAGACAATTGCCATTTCCAACACTAAGCTCCGCTCCTGCTGTAGAGTAAGCCTTTATCGTGGTCCAATTTGATCCATCCACGGATTCCTGTACTAGGAAATTTCCTTGCCATGCAGCAGTATTTCCAGTATTTCCATTAATTAAATAAGAAACCGGTCCGGGTTGTTCGCCAAAAAAGATAACGAGCGATTCTTCGTCAAAATTCATACGTAAGGATGAATTGCCGTCGCACGAAGCAGTACCTGTATAGTTGGTGCCACCAGTACCGCCTAAATCGTTAAAAGTCCATCCTGTTGGCGGAGTGCCTGAACTGCAATCCCACGAAGTTGGCACCGAGGTTTGCGCATTTGTAAATAATGCGCTGAACAGAAGGACTAAAAGGGTGATTTTTTTTATCATCTTATTTGGAGGTTGAATTAACAAAAAACTTTGAAACATGGGCTTTGCCGTCTCTATCTGCGAAAGAAACAAAGTAAATTCCTGATGGTAAATTTTCTACATTTAAAGAAACTTCGCTATTGTCTATGCTGGAAAAAACTTTGAGAGCTTGACCTTGAGCTGAGTAAATTCTTAAATTTTGTATGGAGTGAGCAAAGCGGAGTTTAACCCAATCAGAAGAAGGATTGGGATAGATGCTTAAAGCATTATCGCGGTTTGAAATGGATTCCTTCCCTGTGATCTCGCCACCATCAACAAAAACACTGTCAATGTTAACATTGCCTCCACCGTTTAACGTGTCATTGCCTGAAAATTTAGTGAAGAAGTAAAGCCTTAGATACCGTGTGTCAGGATTGGTAATGCTAAATGTTCTGGAAGCACAGAAATCAATAGGAAGAGCTTCAGCGCCACTGATGGAATCAATGATGTTCCATGTTAGGCCATCTGCCGATTCTTCGATGTGAAACGAACCGTTCCAGAAATCAGCACTTCCAACCATTCCTTTGGCTAGAAAGCTAATTGATGTAGGTTGTGTGGCGGTATGAATAACTAAGTTTTCATTTTCGCTGCCAAACCGCAAAGCACCACTGCCCTCGCATGCCGAAGCGGGCGCATACAGCGAGTCAGCCCCTAAATCAAGCGTAATGCCGTTAGGTGTAGCTCCTTCGCAAGCATAAAATGCGGGCAAGGTTATCTGACTTTTCAGATTTAAGTTGCTCAATAAAAACAAAGCCGTGGCAAGAAATGAAAAAAGTTTCATGGTACTTTCGTATTACTCGTATTACTTTTTGGTAAGATTTATTTGGATGGGTGTTTTGTTATCCGTTATTCCGGTTTGAGTGAGTGTAATTTCGTTCTCGTTTAAGTTGGTGAACGTAAATCGGTTGAGTAAAAACTTAAATAATGCCTGATTTTGAGTGTAGGTAAAGGTAAGTTCATTATCGCGTAAATCGTATTTTAAACTATCTGTTTTGTTTTTCAACGTACTGTCAGAGAGTAAGATGGAGTAGTTTAAATAGGCTCTGCAGGTGGCTGTGTAGGCATTTTCGCAGGGGGCAAAATACAGATTATATCCCGTTTCGGGTAAGTTAACTTCGGTTGAATCGGTTAGAATGGCACGTGTAATCGAGTAGGTATTTCCGGCAAGCGCATCGGCAGATTCCTGTTCCTTTTTACAGGCAAATAAAATCGTTATGCTGCAAAAAGCAGCGACAAAACCGGGTGATTTAATTAATGACATTCTTGGCTGCTTTAGTTAAAGGTAAACGCTATTGAACTCATCCATCTTCTTCCCATCAATATATTAGGTAATGCGGCCTGAGCATTTTGAAGGCTGCCCGCAGTGGTGAAATTTGAGTCCTGCGCATCCGTTATGGCAAATTGGTCTGTTACGTTTAAAACGGTTAAACGCAAATCAATCTTGATATTCTTTATCTTAAATCCATAGCCCGCACTTATATCTAACATTCCATAGTCGGGAATACGCCAAGCCTGCCTTCCAATAATCGGATTAGGGCTTCCGTTTGCTGCCGTAAGCGCATAGCTTGACGGGTTAAAGTTGGCGTAATTTCTTGAGAAATAGGTGTATTGCGGTTTAATGTAGGCTCCTTTTACAGGTTCAATGCGAAGGCTTCCTGCAAAGGTGCTTTGAGCGGCATCGCCCACACGAATCCCTCGCGCATCAAAAACAACCGAGTCGGATATATTGCCCGCTTGATCGAGTAAAAAGGCACTGGCAATTTTATTCCACTGCCAATCACCCAGCGAAACCATACCTTCTAAAGCAACCTGAGGAATAATTTTATAAATAAAATCTACCTCAAGCCCTTTATGCAGTGCTCCCAATCCTGTAACATTGGTGCTTACATTTTCGCCGTTTGCATCTATCAAAGTTGCCGATACAGGGCGGTTTTGCCAGAGGGTGTAATATCCATTAATATTCGTGCTAAAGGATTTTGAACGATACGAATACCCCAATTCCACTGATTTAATCAATTCATTTTTAATGTTTGTACGA
>JBILCR010000138.1:0-5694 GCA_044353055.1 Flavobacteriales bacterium | reverse complement strand
GAGAAAAATAAATTAACTGAATCGCGGGAGGAACAATTAAACTGGTTGATTACTTCAACCCAATACAGACCTCCTTGCGTTGCGGTGTACGTCTGATTGTTAGAGCCGTCCTGCCACACATAAGTATGATTATCGCCTGATCCGGGATTCATCGTAATGGTTGATACATTACATACCGTATCGGCTAAACCTATATAAGCTTCAGGAGTAGGATTAACGGTGATTTGAAGGGTATCAGGAAACGATTCGCAGCCGTCATTTATGCTAAATCCTAAATAGGTTCCGGATTGACTCACCGAAGCATTATTAAAACCGAGAGTTTGCCCTAAGTAAAGCGTATTCCCGGGGCCTAGCCATCGGTAGCCATCAACATCTGCAACATCAGTAAGTTCAAGCAAGATTGATTCTCCAGAACAAAGGGTATCACTAGAAATTTCGGGGCCAAAAGGATCTATAGTTGCCAGGGGCGATTCGGGGCGTGGCGAAGTCCAAATTTGTATTGAATCGCGGGCTCTACACCCTTGAAAATCGGTTACCTCTACATAATAGATGCCTGAGTCGCCTACAACGTAAAATGGTTGTGTTGTGCCGTCTTGCCATTCAAATAAGTACGAACCCGGCACAGTTAGTAATAGTTGGGTGCCTTCACAAATGGTATCTCTAGCTGCCTGAATGTTTACAGGGGGTTGATAGTTCGTTACAGTGATAGTATCAGTGGCAAAACATTCATTACCACTTAATACCTCAACGTAATAAGTACCGGGTTCGAATACAATAATTTTCTGCGTGGTATCGCCGGTGCTCCATAAGTATGATGTTTTACCAGGCCCTGCATCAAGTTCTGCAGAATCACCTAAGCAAAGCTCACGATTGATGCCCAACTCTAAATAAGAGAAATTTGTGAAGTACCCGTAATTACAGCTAGCTCCGGCCTGATAGGTAAGCCCCATGTGAAACAGTTCATCACTAAAATTCTGAAGTAGGGTTCCTTGATTAACTGGGATTTCAGTGGTAGTAAAGGATTTTCTCATATAAACCCATTCGCCGTTTGTTCCTGGCACGGGCTGAAAATCGGCAGCGGTAATGATATTGGGATTTCCATTGAGCAAGAAATTGCCTTCGCTACCTGCCTTAATGGTAACATTGAGTTTGAAATTAGCATTGCCAAGGCGGTTAAAACCAACCTGATTGGAGCCGGTGCACTCAAGGGAAGGAACAACTGCACCGGCAATTTGGTCGCCAACACCTGAGATATGCAACACATAAATTGGTTTGCTTCCGCGGATAAAGCCTGCAGCTGCTGTGAAAGAATATACATATTGCTGTCCAGCATTGAGGGTGTCAACCGCAACAGGATTTCCATCTATAAAAATTTCAGTTGTATCTTCGGTAGCACAAACAATGACCTTATCCTGACCATTGGCCAAATCGCCCCGCACCACTATATGTTTAAAGCCGCAATTTTCTACCGAAATAAGCTGATCTGCCGCTAAATCGGCACCACCTTCATCACCAAGTGGTGGCGGATTTAAGTCAATCATATCGTCTTTTACGGTTACTGCTACCGGTTTGTCGGATTCAATTTTGGTGCCTCCCGGTTTTGAAGCCCCTAAATAATCCAATGCCTCGCAGTAATAGGTTTGCCCTCGATTTAATTGAATGGTGAAAGGTACACCCGCTAGATGGTTTGTAATATCAATAGAAGGGGTTATGGTAACGGTTGTAGTGTCCTTAGTAGCTACAATGGCAAATCCTGTTTTAGGTTGCGGAATGTAGGGCGAGCCACCAAGTGTTCGGGCGTTTTCCCAGAAGGTTTGAAAGGGCGTATAAAACAATGTTCCGTTACCATTCTTGCCTTTCAGTGCAATAATGTCTTTATTATTTGCCGCACCCAACTCATAATAAGCTGTAATGGGAGCTGTTGAACGAACCAATATACCGGTATTCATTACTGAGTCTACCTCTTTGGTTTCAATTTGATTAATAAAGGAAGTAAGATTTACCGTTTGCGTTGAATTTGCCGCCAGATTGATAACGATAGGAGCAAACCCAATAAGGTTGGCTGGCTGCAAAATGGTAACTTGTGCCGGATCGGTAAGCGTTGAAACAACCACTCGAATGGGCCGGTCGCGGAAAGCACCACCGTTTATTTCACCTTGTGTGCCTTGAGTTAAATCGGGGGGGGCAAACCAAAACTCCTGATCAATTTGTGAAAAGGCGTTCAATCCAAGAAAAAACACCAGCATTACCGATAAAATCGACGCTTTAATATTTTTCATTTCGCTTTGGGATGGTACCATTTATAAGAAATTTATTCCTCAATTTTTAGAGCCTTGATTAATACTGTATAAATAATAAAAGGTTTCGATTTTGACGCAATATTAACTCTAATTCTAATCACAGAACAACATATAAAATGTTAATTCTTACGCCTTAAGATGTTAAAGGATGTTATAATAATTTGGATGTCCTTCAATATTTTATAATCTTTTGCATACAAAATATCGGCCTGTAGCTTAACCTCATTGTCCAATTTACGAGAATCAAATGGAGATGTTGTAGATAGAACCCCCTCAGGTAAATAGGGTAAATGTTTGGATACCTCCTTTGCTGAATACCCTACCCATGTTTTTTTACCCCTGAGGCAATAAAACGATGCCTTTATAAAATATACAGACCTAAAATAAACCAAAAGAATGGGCGAAAAAGCGAGCAGCCCTATGGATGTAAAGAGGTCGAGCAGGCGCTTTTTTCGTCTGTTTTCGCTCCGAGATATAGCATTTAGCCCTACGAGATAATCGCCATCTTTTTGAATAGAATTAGTTCCTATGATAAACAAACTCTCAGGCGGCGCAATTTTATAGGTTAATTCAGGCTTATTTAGCATCATCATATGATCCATAATTTCGCCCGAGCCCATTGATTGTGCACAAAAAATGATCTCATTTATTTTAAAAATATCAACTAAATCAATTAATCTGCTGATGTCGGATGTATATCCTTGAGGGACACTTTCAGTTTTCTGTGGGTAGACAATACCTGTGTAGGCGGGCTTTTCTGACGAATAATTGATAATATTCAAAATCTTGCTGGCCTCATTTAACTTACCAATCACTAAAATTCTTTTCCCCCCAATTGGACCACCGGTAATTTTTCGATAGTAGAACATATGAAGCAGGGCACGAATTAAAACAAGCGCTAAACACGCCCAAGCCGCACCCACCAAAGTGAGAAATCTTGAAAACCTATAATGTTCAGGCAATAGCGCATAAATTACCAAGATGAACAATGTTCCCCAAAAAATTCCCTTTATTCCGTTTAGCCAGCGATACGGCCTATCATAGCCGCCTTGTATCCAAACACCGCCCGTCCAAATAAGCGCATAAAGTGGTACTACGCCCCATAAGAAAATGTATGGATAATAAATTCCACTTTTTTGAGCCCAATAAATTTTAAGGAGCGCCGTACCTCCAAAAAATGTTAGCGCATCTATAAAAGGGAGCCATACTCTCAATAAAACGCGCTTAACAATTGATAAGGTAGCCCTGGCCCAAACAGCAATTTGAATTAAAAACGCAAAAATTTGGGCTCTGTTGGGCGAAAAATGCTTACGGGCAAAAATGACCATCGCCTGATAAAAAATGAATACATAATTTATCGACGACTTTTTTGTACTCTCGCCACGATAATGAATAACACGGGTTTTGGGATGATAATATATTTTATAGCCTGCCTGAGTAATACGGTAACTAAGGTCAATATCCTCGCCATACATGAAAAAATCTTCATCGAGATAGCCCGATTTGTCCAGCGCATCTTTTCGCATAAACATAAATGCACCCGAAAGCACATCTATACTGTGGGTACTTTCTGCATCTAAATATCCCAAATGATATTGGCCAAACTTTTTCGATTTGGGAAACAAGCGGCTTAAACCAAATATTTTGTAAAAGGCTACTGCAGGTGTTGGCAAGCCTCTTTTTGATTCGGGCAGAAAATTACCTTGCCCGTCTATAAGCTTCACGCCACAGGCACCGGCCTCAGGGTGCGCCTCCATAAAAGAAAGGCAGGTGCTAAAAGTGTCTTCTTCAACAACAGTATCGGGATTTAACAATAAAATATAGCGTCCTCGAGCTAATGCCATAGCCTGATTATTGGCTTTTGAAAAGCCTACATTTTCCTTGTTTTCAATCACTATTACGGAAGGAAACTTTTCCCTAACCATACGTACCGACTCATCAACAGAATGATTATCGACAACGAATACCTCTCCATCTATCCCTTCCAATGCCCTGAATACCGATTTAAGGCATTGTTCCAAAAAATATGAAACATTATAATTTACAATTACAACAGAGAGAAGCATCGTAAATTAAGGGATATGCATGTATTTATGAGCCTGTAACGATATACGCCAAACCGGATTAACCTTAATGTAATCGATAATCCACGGCATGTTTTTTTCGGCTTTACTCCATTCGGGCTGCAAATATAATTTGCAACCGCTGTTCACTTTGACCCTATACTGTTCGGCCCAATCCAAATCACTTCGATTAAAAACAATCACTTTAAGTTCGTGGGCTATATCAAGCATTCCTTGAAGGGGAGCCTTAAATTTCTTAGGAGAAACACAAATCCAATCAATTGTTCCCTCAAGCATATACGCTCCAGAAGTCTCCAAAAAAACACTAATGCCCCTCTCTTTTAGCAAGCGGGTAAAGGGTTCTAAATTATACAACAAAGGCTCACCGCCTGTAATTACAACGGCCTTGGCAGGACTCGCAGCGGCACGCGCAACAATCTCCTCTATCGTCTGAAGAGGATGTACACGCGGATTCCATGATTCCTTAACATCGCACCAATGACAGCCTACATCGCAGCCGCCTAATCGAATAAAATATGCTGCAAGGCCCGTATTAAATCCTTCGCCTTGGAGTGTGTAGAACTCCTCCATTACAGGCAATAGCAAACCGTTAAACAAAGCTTCGCGCTGTTCGGAAGACAAAAAAGTATCTAGCGCCCTGTATTCTGATTCCACGCTTCGAGTGTATTTTGCATCAATGCTGCTATGGTCATGGCTCCCACACCACCGGGCACCGGGGTAATCCAGCTGCACTTAGGAGCAACCGAATTAAAATCAGCATCGCCTACAATTTTGTATCCTTTAGGATGTGTAGTGTCGGCAATACGGGTTATGCCCACATCAATTACTATGGCGCCTTCTTTAATCATACTTCCTTTTAAAAATTCGGGCCTTCCCAAAGCCGCCACAACAATATCGGCATGACGTGTAAAATGTTCCAGGTCTTTGGTCTTACTATGGCATAAGCTTACTGTGCAATTTCCGGGATCAGCATTTCGGGCGAGTAAAATACTCATAGGGCTTCCCACAATGTGGCTTCGTCCAATTACTACCGCGTGCATGCCGGAGGTATGAATTCCATAATGCTGTAAAAGCATAATTATTCCTTTTGGTGTAGCGGGAATATAACCGGATAAGCCCAATACCATACGTCCCAAACTCACAGGATGAAACCCATCAACATCCTTATCGGGATTAATGGCTAAGGTTACATCATGGCTGTTAATATGTTCGGGCAAAGGAAGCTGAACCAAAATCCCATCGATATTAGGATCTGCATTAAGCTTTTGTATTGCTGTAATGAGCTCGAATTGTGTGACGTCTTTTTCAAA
>JBILCR010000137.1:0-5708 GCA_044353055.1 Flavobacteriales bacterium | reverse complement strand
GCTTTAATCCAATTGGTAAAGCGGCTGTAAAACAATTCCGAACGTTTTGAAATAGATGCTTCAATGTGGCTTAAACCACTTCGGCTACTACAAACGTACTGCCCCCTACCACAATTAAATCGTTGGGGTTTGCTGCTTTTCGAGCTGCGGCAAATGCCCGCCGCACCGATGTATACCGCTTACCGCTGAGGCCCTGCTTTTGGGCCGCTTCATGCAATACAGCAACATCCAACCCTCTCGGAATATTGGGTTTACAAAAATAATATCGGGCATTTTGTGGCAATAGCGAAAGAATTTTTAGGTAATCTTTGTCGGATACCATGCCCCAAACCCAGTGAAGTTTATGGTGTTTTACGAGTTCAATCATTTTCAGCACCTCACAAATTCCGGCTTCGTTATGGCCTGTATCGCAATAAATGTCGGGCTTAGTGCCCAGTTTATCCCATCGGCCACGTAATGCTGTATTGCGTTTAACATTTCGAATGCCGTATTTAAAAGCGTTCTCACTAATTGTCCAACCGTTTTTTCGCAGTGTATCTATGGCCACATATACTCCGGCCAGGTTGCGCAATTGATAATGCCCGCTTAAGGGGCATTCTACTTCAACGTGGACATTATTATCTGCAATAACTGCATGCAATTGCGGGGCATCGCCTTCGATGATGCCTTTGCTGTAAATTTCCACTTCCGTATCGGCAAAACGAATCGCGCTGTCTAGCTCATCTGCGCGCTGCTGAAACAACGATTTAATGGCGTGTTGGGTTTCGCTAATCACCACCGGGCGTCCGCGTTTTATGATGCCTGCTTTTTCAAACGCTATTTTCTCCAACGTATCGCCAAGAAGTTCGGTATGATCGAAGCTAATGTTGGTTATAAGGCTGAGCTGGGGATTGATGATATTGGTTGAATCGAGCCGTCCGCCCAAGCCGGTTTCAATAACGGCTACATCTACTTTTTGACGTGCAAACCACCAAAAAGCCAAGGCTACATTCATCTCAAAAAAGGAGAGTTGCATTTGCTCCATCACATCTTTGTTGGAGCCAATAAAACTGCTTACCGCGCGTGCCGAGATGGGTTTACCGTTAACACGCACCCGTTCGCGAAAGTCTTTTAAGTGCGGCGAAGTAAATAAGCCTGTCTTGTATCCTGCCTCCTGCAGCACCGAGGCCAACAGATGCGAGCTGGAGCCTTTGCCGTTGGTACCGGCCACATGAATGCTTTTAAATTGATTTTGCGGATGATGAAGCGCGGCACAAAACTGCTCAATATTACCCATGCCGCTTTTATAGGCCGCCGCACCCACACGCGTAAATATGGGCAAGCGGCTATACACATACTGCAGCGCCTCGGCGTAGCGCATGATTTATCGACGAATAAAATTATAGGTTATGGTGCCTACTTGCTTATTCTCACCCGTGCTGCTGGGGTTAAATTTTGCTTTGCGTGCCGCAGAAACCGCCTGGTCAAACAAATTTTTATCCTGAACGGTTGTACCCCTGCCCCCTGCTACTGCCTTAATAACATTGCCTTTCTCATCAACCGTAATATCTACAACCACTTTTCCGGATTTCTCAGAATTATATGAGGGTTTAGGTAATGAGAGCGGAGACCTGTTAAGAAGCGAAACAGAAATTCCCGGACCCGTACCCGATCCTTTTCCTGTACCGTTTCCATCTCCCGAACCACCGCCTTTGCCGTTTCCATCCCCCTTGCCATCGCCACCACCTTTACCGCTATAAACGGGCGAAAAGGGATCTGTTCCGGTCTTGCTGCCTTGGTTTCCGTTTTTACCTGTTTTGCCTTCGCTGCCTCCTTTATTGCCCGAGTATAATGCCCGCTTGTCGGGTGCATTTTCGGGAGTATTGCTTTTTTGAGTAATGGTAGGGCCATCCTGTGGCCGCTTTAGTTCGGGACGTTTCTGATCTTTTGGTGTTTTTTTATTGAGCTCTTCAATATAATTGTCATCGGTATTATCGTCGAGCATTACCGCATCGCTCGATGATGGGGAGGCATTGTTGGGCGAGTTGGCACTGAGCAAATCGGGATTTATGTTGCCCATACCCTCTTCTGAATCGCCAAAATTAAGCTCCACACCCAAACCGCCGCCGCCGCCGGCTTCTTCTACAAACGGAGGCAAGGGCGTTACCACGGTATAAAGAAAAAACAGCAACAACAGCAAGGCATGAAACAGCAGCGTTGCCATTACGGCATACCATTTATCGGATGTGCGGCTAAGTTCCATAATCCATTATCCGTTAGGTGGCCTTGTGGCCATAATCATTTTCACTTTAAGACGGTTGCCGATTTCGAGCACATCTACCAATTGTTGTATGGTGAGCTCCTTATCCATACGCAATACAATGGTAGGTTCGTTTTTTCCTTGAATTTCGGCGGTTATGGCCTGTTCTAAATTTTCGAATGCTACCGGTTTGCGTTGGAGAAAATACTGCATGTCGGCCGAAATTTCGAGGTTTATAGGCTGCTTATCCACCGTTTGTGTTTTCTTGGCACTGGGCAAATTAAGCTTCACCACACTCGGACTTACCATGGTAGATACAATAAGGAAAAACAACAACAGAAAGAACATGATGTCGTTAAGTGAGTGCGTACTCACCTCAGCTCCATGACGTATGCGCGACTGACGAATATTCATTACTTAGACGGTTCGTGAAGCATATCAATAAAATCGAGTCCGGTAGCCTCCATGCGTTTTGCAATGCGATCTACCTGATAATTGAGATAATGATACAGAACAAAAGCCAGAATACCTACAATAAGACCGGCGGCCGAGGTAATCATTTTTTCGTACAAACCGCCCGAAATGGCGCCAATCGAGATATTGTCCTGCAAGGAAATATTATAAAAAATCTTAATTACTCCGGTGATGGTACCTACGAAACCAAACATGGGCGCAATACCGGCAATTACGGCAAGAATACCTACGTTTTTCTCAATTCTGCTTAGCTCCTTTTTGCCTACCCCCTCCATAGCCTTCTCAATTTCGTCTACCGTAAGGCCAATACGCGAAATGCCTTTTTCAAGCATGCGCGCATCAGGAGTATTGTTGCTTTTGCAGAGCAAAAGTGCAGAATCTACCTTCCCGTTCTGGATTTGATCGCGTACGTTGTTTAATAAGTTATCCGGACTTTTACCGGCGCGCTGCAGTACGATAAATCGCTCAACAAAGAGAAAGAGTGTTATAATCGACAACAACGCAATGGGAATCATAAGAAAGCCCCCTTGCTGAATGAGTTCCCACAAAGTGAGTTTATCTACTTGTTTGGCAGTTTCCTCGGCCGCCTGTGTAACAGCCTTAGCTGCAGCAGAATCACCTGTTCCTAATTGTATTTGAAGCAAAATGCTTAACATATCTGTTCTCTTTTTATTTAAACCTATTTTAACTGCTTCAAAGTACGTTTTTAAATAGTGAGTTTCGGCCTTTGAACGTACATTGTTTATTCACCTCTTTATTAACATCCATAACGAAAGCACGAACTACATATTGCGCAATGCTTTAAACAGAGGTTATTTTTACCTTATACCCAATAATTTTTAAGGCATTTTCAGTGGCAAAGGCGATTAATTCTATTATAAAAATCTGTAATTCAGATTATTGATATTTTTTTCAGGAAGAAACATTGTTTTTCAGTTTTTTGGTATTTTTAGCCTTGAAAAAACAAACACTTAAAACAAACAACAAGCAATGGTAATCAGTTCAGCTTACGATGGCAGCGGCACCGATGAACTTATATTAACGGGTTCTTCCGTTCTGTTAGAAAATGAAAATGTACTTCCTCTGCGCCTTTCGGGCGATGATGAAGATTTTGACGATGAAGATGAAGACTTCGACGATGAAGATTTTGATGAGGAGGAAGTTGAAACGGAAGAAGTGGAAGAAGAAGATGACGATGAAGATTTTAATCTCGACGAAGATTTATCGGATCCGGCCTTCGACGACGACGACGATGATGATGAACCGTATTACGACGATGAGTTTTAGTGCGTCCTACAATGATATCAAAAGGCCTTCTCATGCGAGAAGGCCTTTTTTATTGAAGCATCTTTGGGCTAAGCCCATATTAAAATCACTAAAGGCTGCCTTCCGACTTTACGGTTTGCAGTAAATCGCTCTCGAAAATAGCAGCGGGAGATACTACTTTTTCGTCTAGTGGAATCGTATCGCCATAGCGAGCCTTAAGAATTCTCTTCACCTCGGGATGCGATAAATCAAAATCGCCTAGGCGCGCTAGCTCGCAGAGCTCAATATCTGCCGCCCGTTCGTAAAGCTTCCAAACCAGTTCCGAACAATACAGTTTGTCGTCGTTCCATCCAAAAGTTTTGTCGTAGTTCTTGCCCTTAAATTTACGCCCCTCAACTTTCATGGTTTGTTGCACTTCATCCGTAAGCACAGAAGATGCATTTGCAAGTCTTTTAGCCACAAAGTGTCCATTTTTACCCCGAGCAATCCAAACATCAAGGGGAGTTGATTTTACAGGTTGTACGGCTTCAAACACATACAGCCGACCTTTGTCTTCGAAAACTATCCCGCAATGCGTATACACCGAACCCGTTGCCTCACTTATGGCTTTGCCTTGACCCGAAAGCGAGCTCTGAAAAACAATGTCGCCATTGCGTAGGATACCATCATGGCTTTGTTCTTCTTTTAAATCTTGTTCATCATTGTGCTTAACCTCGCCAGTATTGCAGGAAAATAAGGCGATAACAACTAATACTAAAAATAATGTGGCCTTGATGGATTGAAAATAACGGTTCATGGTTTAGGATTTTGTATGCTCTCTAAACGATATAAGCATGCAAAATAGTACATGGCAAACTCATAACTTTAGGAGGTGAACCTAATTGGATTAAACGCGGGCGGCCTATTAATGGTGCTCCATCCAATTGAACTTGGAAATTCGTATTAAAGCTGCTGTCTCGGATCTAAATGAAATGCGCGCTCATTTATACGCTGCCATCGAGAGCCTCAGGCAGCGCATTATAGCGCTTGTCGGTGGTTGAGGCTCATAAAAGGCATATTTTTTTGAGTTATAACCAGTATTGTGGTCCATCCAACTCACCTTAAAATAAAAGGCCACGATGTATTTATCTTAAAAAGATTTAACGAAACGTAATACCCACTAAGTTTCGCATCCGGTGCATAATAATCGGTTGAAAGAATTTGTGCCCTACTTTTTATAGCAGCATCAAACATCGAATAATCATTAGTGCGGGCCTGCATGGTTTCTACGTCGGTGCGGGTGCGTACTATGTAGGTTTCGCTTAAAGCACTTATTTGATCTTCATTTCCAAGGGGATTGTTTCTAATCACAAAGGCTGTTTCGGCATCATTTGTATTGCCGTAAACGAATGCGAGGTTTTGATGTGTGTATTTTTTATAGTCATCGCCGTTTCCATCGAAAATGACCATCACCTTACCTAAAACCGAATTAAGGCTCGGCCACCCAACAGAAGTGAGGCGTTCACGCGTGCTGGCAAAGGTATCGCGAAGCATTGCCGGAGTAAACAAAATTTCAGACCCCAAACAGCGTTGAATATCTTCATCAATTTTCAGATATGCCAGTGAGTCGAACGGAATGGCCCGTTTAAATCCAAGGAGTCGTAAAAAGCGTGAATAATTGCCCGGGGCGGCATCTTTCAATTCCAGATTGATGAACACGGGTAAATGCGCAGGATTCTTTTTCGACCAG
>JBILCR010000336.1:0-3091 GCA_044353055.1 Flavobacteriales bacterium | reverse complement strand
ATAATTACTTTTTTTCTTTTTGACAAGGGTGTTTTTATTCCTTCGCTATTTGCCGGTATTTTATGCACTTTTGTTTCGCTAACCTATTTAAGGTGGGATCGCATTTCGGTTTTATATACTGTTTCGACCCTTTCGATACTTTCATTTACGGCAACGTTTTTTATTGTTCATTACACGGCTCTGCGCGAAAAAAACCGACGATTATTGCTTGCCGAACGCATCGAATCAGAGCGAGATCCTATAGCTGAAAGTATTTTTGCTAGTAATGAAAATAGAATTTTTACCGATACCTTACTTAAAAATTATTTGCGCCCGGGCAATACCATTAGCGGTCAAGTGCGCGATTTTACCAAATTTTATTTTAATGAATATTGGGAAAAGTACACCATTACGCCTCATGTTCTTGGTGCCGATGATTGTTTGCTCAATACTGTTTATGCAGCCAATTCCAATCATAGTCCGGAGGAATACGACCGTAAAATTGACTCCATAGGAATTCCCACTCAGAGCGGCAATTTTTTCTTTCTTGGGAACAACAAAGGACGCATTAGTTATATTGCTCGACTAATTATTCGTGAAGTAGCACCCGATACTACCATTCTAGCAAGGTTATATCTTGAGTTTGACTCACGTTCTACTCTCGAAGAAATAGGCTATCCCGAGCTGCTGCTTGATAAACGTGTACAGTCGCAAACCGATTTAAGCCGCTACAGTTATGCACGCTATTATCAAGGTAAGTTGGTGACTCATTTTGGCAGTTTCCCTTACAGTTTAGGTGATGTAATGTTTACCAATAAAAAAGAAAATGGCGCTGTTTACTTAAAAAAAGACGGTTTTTCGCATTTAGGATATCGGTCGGGTGGTGACTCCATGGTTATTTTGTCATTGCCGCAACCTTCATGGATTCAGCTGCTCACGCCATTTTCATACATTATGGTGCTGCTTTCACTTTGTGGTGGGCTTATTGTTGTTTTTCGTTTAAATAAAGATGATTTAAAATTGAGTTTTAAACGAAAAATACAGCTCGCCATAATTTCAATTTTATTTATTTCACTCTTATTGATTGGCGGCGGAAGTATTGCATTTATAAACAGTACCAATACACAGAAAAACATTCAAAATCTTAGCGAGAAAATTCATTCCATTTTAATTGAGACCGAAAATTTATTGGGTAAGGATGCTTTTCTGGATCCATCGCGTGTCGAAGATTATAAATCCAAGCTTTCGAGTATATCGAATGTATTTATGGCCGACATAAATATTTACGGACATTCGGGTTTATTATTCGCATCATCGCGGCCCAAACTTTTTGACGAAAAATTGATTTCTCAGAAAATAAGTCCCGAGGCATTTCATCATTTGCAGGTATACCAAAGCAGTGAATGGGTTCAGAAAGAACGTATTGGTACCATGGAATACCTTTCAGCCTATGTGCCGCTTCGAAATACGGAAAACAAAGTAATTGGCTATATAAATCTACCTTATTTTGGCCGTCAGAGCGAGATTCAGCGCGAACTGGCCACTTTTGTTGTGGCGATGGTTAATATTTACATCATACTATTAGTGTTGGTATTTATAACGGCAATTGTACTTTCTAATTCAGTAACTGAGCCTTTGCGAATTATTCAGGAAGGGCTTGGTAAGCTTACTCTAGGCAAACAAAATGCACCAATCCGCTGGAAAGGCCGCGACGAAATTGGCACCTTGGTAGCCGAGTACAATCGTATGATCGATGAGCTGGAGCGTAGTGCTGAAAAGCTGGCTCGATCTGAGCGCGAAAGCGCTTGGCGCGAAATGGCTAAGCAGGTGGCCCACGAAATAAAAAATCCGCTTACGCCCATGAAACTAAGCACGCAGATGCTCCAGCGAGCATGGAAGGATCGCAGCGAGGGTTTCGAAGAACGGCTCGATCGTTACACGCAGAATTTAATAGAACAAATTGATACCTTAAGCCATATTGCTACTGAATTCGGCAACTTTGCGCAAATGCCGCATATGCGAAACGAGCGTATTGATTTAATTGAACTTATAACCCATGCGGCCGAATTTCATAGAGGCACAATTCCCATAAATGTTGAAATTGATGCAGCCTGTTCCAAAATATGTTGGGTGACATCCGATAAAGAACAATTAATTCGGGTATTCAATAATCTTATTCGTAATGCTCAACAGGCACTCGAATCTACCGAGATGCCCCAAATTACACTATCGCTTCAAAACGAAATGGATAGATATACCGTTAAGGTTTCAGACAATGGTTCTGGAATTCCTGATGCACTTAAAGACAAAATTTTCAGACCTAATTTTACAACGAAAAGCACGGGTATGGGCTTAGGCCTGGCTTTGGTTAAAAATATAATCGAAAGTTCGGGAGGTACTATTTCTTTCGAATCTGAAATTGGAAAAGGCACCCATTTTATTTTTAGTCTTCCAGTTTTTAAAGACAAATAAGTGTATGGATGTTACATCACTTCAAATGTTGGAACTTGCGCCTGATTTATTTTATTACCCTCAATTTATTTCTTCAATAGAACATGATGTTTGGTTTCTACGATTAAAAGATGAAATAAACTGGCAAAGTGCACAAATTAAAATTTTCGGCAAATGGGTGAATCAACCAAGGCTCTTTGCCTGGCAAGGCGATAATCAACAGCATTATATGTATTCATCGCTGCAGCTGCAAGCAGAGCCCTTTCACCCTTTGGTAGTGATGATGGCCTCACAAATAAAAGAACAGCTGCATCACGATTTTAATTCGGTGCTAATTAATTACTACCGAAGTGGCTCCGACAGCATGGGCTGGCATTCCGATGATGAACCTGAACTGGGTCGCAATCCCATTATTGCATCATTAAGTTTGGGCGCTCCTCGCGATTTTATTTTACGCGAAAAAATAAATAATGCGCATAAAATTAAAATTAATCTTGAAGCGGGTTCATTGCTTCTAATGGGGCCGTCAATTCAAAATAAATGGCAACATGCCCTGCCTAAGCGCGCTCAGTGTGGTGCTCGAATTAATCTCACCTTTAGGAAGATAATTGTATAATAAATTTGCTGTCGGCTCCCAATTTTTGGTACAAATCAAAATGAG
>JBILCR010000006.1:0-15892 GCA_044353055.1 Flavobacteriales bacterium | reverse complement strand
CTCACCTTTAGGCAAATTTCTGAATAAATAGCACAGCAACACGTCAAGTGTTGATCTGCAATAATAATTAGAGAAGCGTTTTTTATTTACTTGGTTTTGATATTTAGTTAAATAAAAAAGCAGTAAGTCAAATAGAATTGATTAATAGGGTATACTGCGTTGGTGTATAGCACAATTTTTTGCGGTCTTCTATTAATTAATGGCGGTTGCGCTTAAATTAATTATAATCAAATTTAACTTAAAGTAATTAATTTGATTATAAGGGTTAAAATTTAGATATTATTGTTGTTTGTTTTGTCGCTGTGTCGCCTTTATTACCCAAAAGCGGTAGCAAGTTTTTTTAATTATTTGGCTTAATTAGTCTGAATTTAATTTTCAGTTTTGCCCTAACCAACAAATCCGCTATCGCGAAATGAACGTTTCGTGATAGTGTAAAATCAACATGTTCAAAAAGTACCGCCTAAAACAGATAATTTGGGTTAAGATTCCCGTTATTATCGCATTCCCAGCATTTGTAGCTATTTTAGCCATTACTTATTGGTTGTTAATGCAATACCTTTCGAAAGAACGCAATGGCGTTTCAACTGAAAGTATCAGTTATTCCAATAGTACCCAAGTAGATTATAAGCATAAACTGCCCAGTGGACAATTAGTCTTTCCCATTTTATTTAATGATTTTGTGGATGAATCAGCCGAATTGGCACCTCTTAAATCGGCCGCTCAAACTGTGTGTTCCAGTTATTATTCGAAAAGCCTTACGGATGCTGCTGTTTACTATTTCGATTTTGCAAGCCTAGATTGGTTTGGAATCAATACCGAACAACAATTCATGCCCGGCAGCTTGATGAAAATTGTAACTGCTATTGCTTTACTAAAACGTTCCGAATCTAATCCCGAAATTTTGCAAGAGCGTCTAGTATTTACCCAAGCCGATAATTTAAATGTGGGGCAAACCTTAACTCATGAAACCTTACACATTGGCGCTTCCTATTCTGTTGCCGAACTTTTGGAACTCATGTTAAGCCATTCCGATAATCATGCAACATTCCTTTTAACTAAACTATGCGGTATTGAAGCTCTTCGAAAAACATATACCGATTTTAACGTCGAAATGCCGCACAGTGCCGATTATAAAATTACCTTACATCAATACGTTCGGTTTTTTAAGGCCTTATTTTATGCCGCCTATTTAAACAAGGCAAATTCATCCAAATTATTGGAGTATTTGTCTCATTCAAGTTTTAAAAATGGTATAGAACTAAGGCTTAATGGAGAGTCAGGTTTAATTATGTCGCATAAATTTGGTGAGCGTGATTATAACGGGGTTTTTGAATTGCATGATGTTGGCATTGTTTACAGGAACGAAAGTGCTTATCTGGTGGGAATAATGGCTAAAGGAAAAAATCGGCCTGAACTCGAAATGTTTATTGGTGCGGTTTCGGAGGCAATTGCAAAAAAATCTTGATCGCAAACCCAACCTTCGCGGCTGATGGGTTATTAGTTTTTTATTCCATATCCTTTAAGCGTGTCTCGAGCTCCTTCATTTCGTCGCGTAAACGTGCTGCCTCCATAAAATCAAGTTCCTTTGCGGCCTTTTCCATCAATTTACGGGTTTGTGCTATGGCCTTTTGAATTTGCTCTCGACTCATATATTTTATTACCGGATCGGCGGCTATCGAGGTTTGCTCTTGCTCTGTGTAGGCTTTAAATCGATTTTGTTTGCCGCCCGAGTCTATACCTGTTCTGGCAAAAATACTTTCTTTGGACTTAACAATCTGTGTAGGAACGATGTCGTGGTCGAGGTTGTATTTAATTTGTTTTTCCCGTCTGCGCGACGTTTCTTCGATGGTACGTTGCATCGAATCGGTAATGGTATCTGCGTACATAATTACACGTCCATTTACATTGCGCGCTGCTCTGCCCACGGTTTGAACCAATGATCGGGTTGATCGTAAAAAACCTTCTTTATCGGCATCCAAAATAGCAACCAACGAAACTTCAGGTAAATCAAGTCCTTCGCGCAACAGGTTTACTCCTATCAAAACGTCAAATTTTCCCAAACGGAGGTCGCCTAAAATTTCAACACGTTCCAGCGTATCCACATCCGAATGGATGTAACGGCAGCGAATGTTCAACTTGGTCATGTATTTTGTAAGCTCTTCTGCCATGCGCTTGGTTAGAGTGGTTACCAAAACCCTCTCGTCGCGTTTCAATACTTCATCTACGGCGTCGAGCAAATCATCAATTTGATTTTGGCTGGGCCGTACTTCAATTATCGGATCGAGCAATCCTGTTGGTCTAATAACCTGTTCCACCACAACGCCATCGCTTTCGTTCAATTCGTAATCTGCAGGCGTAGCACTTACATAAATAACCTGGTTTTGCAAGGTGGTAAACTCTTCGAATTTTAAGGGCCTGTTATCAAGGGCAGCAGGCAATCTAAATCCATATTCCACCAAATTTTGCTTGCGCGACAAATCGCCGGCATACATGGCTCGTATTTGTGGCACGGTAACATGACTCTCATCTATTACCATTAGGAAATCATCTGGAAAATAATCAATCAGGCAAAAAGGCCGAGAGCCTTTGCTGCGGCCATCGAAATAGCGCGAATAATTTTCAATGCCACTACAATATCCCAGTTCGCGCATCATCTCCATGTCGTAGGTTACCCTATCTTCAATGCGTTTGGCTTCGAGAAATTTATGTTCGGCCTTAAAAAAATCAACCTGCTTTACCATATCATCCTGTATTTCATGAATAATATCAATCATACCTTCTTTACGGGCTACGTAAATAGTTGCAGGATAAATAATGACTTGATCTATTTCGTGAAATACATGCCCCGAAATCGGATCAATCGATTCGATTAACTCTATTTCATCGCCGAAAAAATAAATACGGTAGGCCAAATCGGCACTTCCAATAAACACATCCACCGTATCGCCTTTTACCCTAAAGGTACCGTTTCTAAATTCCTTTTCGGTACGCGAATAGAGTGCCTGAACCAATAAATGAAGGAAACGGTTGCGGCTAATGATATCGCCCCGCTTAATTTTTATGGTGTTGCTCCGGATATTATCCGGATTGCCCATACCGTAAATGCAGCTCACCGACGAAACCACAATTACATCCCGTCGGCCCGAGAGTAGGGCAGAGGCGGCACTTAAACGCAGCTTTTCTATTTCGTCGTTGATGGATAAATCTTTTTCGATATAGGTGCCCGTTACGGGAATATAGGCTTCGGGTTGGTAATAATCATAGTATGAAACAAAATACTCTACCGCATTTTCGGGGAAGAACATTTTAAATTCCTGGTACAACTGTGCCGCCAGAGTTTTGTTGTGACTTAATACGAGGGTAGGCCGGCCCGTGTCTCTGATAACATTGGCTACCGTAAAGGTTTTTCCCGATCCGGTTACCCCCAGCAGCACTTGAGCACGTTCGCCTTGTTCAACACCCGCTACCAATTGTTCGATGGCCTGCGGTTGATCGCCGGTTGGAATGTAATCTGAAATGAGGCGGAATTTCATGTGGTGTAAAGCAATTAAAAGATAAATAGCGTAACGCGGTACTTTGTTTATGAATCGTGCATAAATAAAATGTTTTAGTTTTTACGGTTGGCGGGTAGCGCTGCTTTTTTATGAAAAATTGTGTGGATAAGTTGCGCGCACCAGGGTGTTACAAGGCGGCTGATTGAGGTTCTTCGTGTTTAAGTGGGGCTATGGGTTAATTATTTCGCTGTAATACAGTATTGTGCACTGATTTTTTAACATTGAAATTTCGTCATCCAATAATGCCGCTTTGTTTTCGTTATCTTTCAAAATTAAATCCAAACATCAAATTATGAATGCATCGGTTTCGCTCGAAATTAGCGAGTATCTAAACCACGGCGACCAACATCTGGCCTTGCGCAGACTGTTGGATTATTGCCTCGAAACGCATCAACATACGCTAATTCGCGAGGCCATTACGCTGAGTCAGAAATATAGAGCGTTTCACGAAGTAGGTGAGCCCGATCAGGCGAAAGAATTATTAATTTCTCAATCCTTTCCATTGCTTCAGAAAATAGATGCCGCTTTGTCGGGGCCCGCGCATCAAAAAGCAGAATTGGTGGTATGCGATCAGATTACCAAGAAATATGCTCAGGGAAACTTTAGCCTTTTGCCGGTTTCACTGGCTCTTGCATCAGGCGAAATTTTAGGCGTTGTAGGTGAAAATGGAAACGGAAAAACAACGCTTCTACGATGTTTATCGGGTCAGCTGGCTGTTGATGGCGGGGTGGTTCGGTTTCCACAACTTAGCGAGGCCGATGCCTACACGGTGCGGGGGTATGTGGCTTTTATTCCGCAGCGTATCCCAAAATGGTATGGGTTATTGAAAGACAATCTCCATTTTTCGGCATCGCTCTCAGGCCTAAAAGGTGCCGAAAACGAGTTAATGGTTGATTTTATGATTGAACGTCTCGGCCTTGGGCCTTATGCCCATCTGAACTGGGACCGTATAAGCAGCGGGTATCGCACCCGATTCGAACTGGCACGTATTTTACTTTTTAAGCCCGGTTTGCTCATCCTGGATGAACCTCTGGCCAATCTCGATATAAATGCCCAGCAAACCGTTTTAACCGACTTGCGATTTTTAGCCAAATCGGCCTATCATTCGCTGGGTGTGATTCTTAGTTCGCAGCAATTGCACGAGGTCGAAAAAGTTGCCGATCGTGTTTTATTTATTAAAAACGGCGCATGTCAGATGCATGGCCTTCAAGAGCAAACATCTACCGAAACGGTGCTCGAAATCGAAAGTGCTGCCGAACGCGAAGTATTGTCTAGCGTATTGGATTCACTTGAAGTTAAAATACAATTTAATGGAGGATATTACACCCTGTTTTGCGGTCAAAATACTTCTGAATTAATATTAAAACAGCTCATTAATTCGAATATTCCGCTTAAATATTACCGCGATATTTCGCATTCAACCAAACGTTTTTTCAATAATTGAGGTCATGAATTTTATCAATAAAATATTTTACCCTCCTTTCATTCAGAAAATAGACCGCAGCTATTTAATTTCATCGCCGGGTTTCTGGAGTACACGCCTCCATCGCGTTGCGTGGATAGTTTTTGTGTCTGCGCTTATATTATCAGCGTATTACAGTGTAGTGCCCAACGATCCCCGAAGCGATTCTACGGTTTATCTTCCAACGCTCCTGGTTTCTTTGTTTTCGGTTATTGGTTTCGTTTTTTGGATGATTTATTTGTTGCGTTTTAATTCGTTTAAACGCTTTGGGCCGCAATCGCCCCGTAGTTTTTTGGTCGAGTATATGGCCTATTTTTCTGTTGTATTTCTTTTTGTTAGTCTGCCGTTTATTCCATCTGCCGTTGAGTCTTCTCGAGCCAATGCTGCATTTGCCTACGACGAAATTGTAAAGGAAACCAACGAAATGAACTTTCTGGCAGCATCGTTATTTACCGATTCGCTTCAAAAAAACTGGGAGCGCGACACGCTTTATGTTTCCAACGAAATGGCACCGAAAGTTGAAGGCAAGGTAACTGAGACCGAAACGGTAACGGAAAACGGTTATATAAACGGTAAGCATTATGTTGTTCCTAAGGAATTACGTCGACTCGTCAGCAGTGCCGATAGTTCAGTTCGTGTGTCAGATACCATGTATGTTCTATTATCGCCGCCCGATTACAGATTTATTAATGCGGGAAATGCTGAGGATCACGCAAAATTTAAAATTATTTCAGAGATAGAGCTATATAACAGGGTATGGGAAGGGCAAAAAAGTCCACAACGCGAAAAATGGAATACCGATTTTAAACGCTTGAAAGAGAAATACTACAATAAATATTCGAATGAAACGGTCTATTATTCCGAATCATTGGAGGGTGCTCCAACATTTTTAAACCTGTTAGGAATAAGTACCATACAAGATGGCATTGATAATATTTGTAGTCGTAAAAATGCATGGCAGTCCAAAAATATCCCTGATTTTTTGCGTATTGCATTTTATACATCGTTATTTATTTCTTTGCTGGTTTTCATATTTCGGCATACTACGGTTAAAACATTTTTTATTGGCATTCTTTCCATTTTTGTATTGTCCATACTAACCGGAATAGTATTGGGACTTATCCATCTCTCCTCAACATCATTCTTTGTTGTATTGCTGCTTTATTATGGGGCATTTGCCTATTTAAGCATGCGTATTTTCAGTGCATCCAAACGGCAATTAACTCAAGGCATCGCGCTTAATGCATTTACGGTTTTAACCGT
Source organism: Flavobacteriales bacterium (assembly GCA_044353055.1). Classification (GTDB taxonomy): domain Bacteria; phylum Bacteroidota; class Bacteroidia; order M30B66; family M30B66; genus CAMCXT01. Next base: position 9,613 of record JBILCR010000006.1, on the reverse strand, counting down.
GTTTATACCCATAATCTGTGTGGCGTATTATTTTGAAATTCAGGATCAATTTGAGCTGGAAAAATCTGTTGACTTTAACTACTCTGAAGAATATTTACGTTTCAAAAGCAGGATGTTTCTCCTTGCCGAGTTTACGGGTATTGCGGGGTTGATGGTGCTCCTCCCCAGTTTTATTTACAGGGGTTACCGCAAGTGGTTTTCTTTGCCAGAGGAGTAATGCGGGCTATGCAAGTATTGTTGGGCAATTTGGATCATTCATTGCCTCCAAAATAGGGATGTAATTTAAAGTGGATCACACCATTTGTAACCTAAATGCACGAAGGATTTTTAAAGTCTAATGTGTTAGCGCGAGCTCACGGTATTTGTTCTATTTCACGATTTATAAATTCCACGGTAAACGCACATTTCATGCCCCCGAAAAAATGTATCAATACCGATTCGAATGGCGTTTTTTCTTCGCTGATAAGATGAAATAAAGTCATCGATGATTTCAACTTCAAATGGTCGGTTAAGCCAAAAATTTCTTTGGCCGTTTTTTGTTTATTCTCCAGCAATGCTTCGGTTATGTTAATTAAACGTGGCCCCAATACAGGATGTTTTAGATATTCTTTGGCTTCACTCGTAGATTTAATCGAATAATTTATTGAAAAGAATGTGCGTCCCAACCCCTTTACTTGTGGAAAAATATACCACATCCAATGGCTTATTTTTCTTCCGTTTTTAATTTCCATCAGTGCCTTTTCATGCTTGTTTTCTTGGGCATTGATGAATCGATTTAAATTAAAAGGGTCATGCACAGATGCCATTGAGTTGGATAATCGCGCTAAATAAGTGTTTAATGCAAAATAAGTCGTTAAATTATTTAATAACGCAATAGGAACGACACATCAAATTATCGTATGCGAATAATTGAGGCTACTAAGTTTATGAATTTTTATTCCGTATTTTTTTAGTGCGATGAAAAACCATTAATCCAATAGCCAGCCCCATTAAATTATCTTTTAAGCATCTTTACTGTCGCGCGTTGCCCTCCTCTCGACATAACCAGTAAATACACGCCCGAGGGATAATTTTCGTAGGCGATCCGCTCATTAATGGCATTTCCTTTAACCATCATGCTGCGCATTTTGCGTCCATCTACACAAAACACTTCAAGTGCCAAGGGTTCTGACATTACTGAGCTTCCGCGTAAAATCCAGGCCTCGCCATCGTTTAACACATCTACCGAAACCCCATCAATATCTTCAAAGCCAATTTTAATTACTTCAACTTCCGATTCAAGCGTGTCGGAGCCGCAAGGATTGGTCGCAATCAAAGTTACCGGCCAAGTGCCTTCAAACGGAAATTGATAAATAGGGTTTTGATTGGTACTGGTTACACCGCCTCCAAATATCCAGGTAAAATCGTTGGCAAATGCGCCTGTATAGGTAAACTGTACCGTATTTTGAGGCTCAATCTGATCGTACGTAAATGCTGCTGTAGGCGGTTGAATGATGCTAATTACCACATCGTTCGATACGGCATCGCAGCCCAGTTCAGCAGCTGCGGTAACAAAGTAACTGCCCGATGTACTTACCGTAATGGATTGAGTGGTTGCTCCGTTCGACCATAGATAGCTGTCGTAACCATCTTCGGCAGTTAATACTACCGATTCGCCAGAGCAAACGGTAGTGCTTCCATTTAATGAAATGCCCAAGGTAGGTGCCGATTGTACGGCCACAAAAACCGAGGGCGAATTAAGGGTACAGGACGAATACACGGCTTGCACCGAATAATTTCCTTCTTCAGAAGCCTCAATACTTTGTCCGGCAACGGTTCCGGTAGGCGTATTCCATAAATAATTGCCAAATCCGACACTTGCCGTTAAGGTGGCTGTTTCGCCATCACATATCGAAACCGGCCCGGTGGGAGTAACGGTTAGCGTTGGCGTTTGTATGGCTGTTAACTGAAGCGTATTCGACTCTGAGGTGCAGCCATTAATATCTGTTGCCGAAACATTGTAGCTTCCTGCTTCGCCTACAGTAATATTTTGTCCATTAAGTGTAGTGGTAGGTCCTGTCCATACATAATCGGTAAATCCAGCGCTCGATTGCAGTTCGGTAATGGCACCCGGACACAATGCCGAGGGGCCCGAAATACTAGCCGTTATTGGCAAAGGTGTACTTACGGCTATAAAAACGGGTTCGGATGTTACCGTACAACCCTGAATACTAGCCGAAACCGAAACCGTTTGTTCTGTTTGTATGGTGGTACTGCTACCCGTTGCCCCGTTTGACCATAAGTAATTTTGAAAGCCAGCAGGCGCAGTTAAAACTACCGATTCGCCCTCGCATAGTACCGATGAACCAAGCACTGTTATCGAAATACTGCCTGTACTGCCTTCGGTTACTGTTATGGGTGCAGCCTGCACCGAACAGCCCTGAAACTGGGCGCTCGCCGTGTAGGTGCCGGCCTGTGAGGCGTTGATTGTTTGCCCCAATGCCTGTCCGCTTGGTGTAATCCAAGTGTAATTGGTAAAACCTGCACTTGCCGTAAGGGGCAAATTTTGTCCCACGCACAAACTCACATTTCCAGATGGATTGGTACTGAGGTTCGGAATGGTTTGTACGGTAACCGTAAGCGGACTCGATGTTCCCGAGCAACCGGTTCCACTTTGTGCTGTTACGGTGTAGTTGCCTGATAAGGTGGCTTGTATAGATGCACCGCTTTGGCTACCGGTAGGTGTGGTCCAGGTGTAATTGCTTAAGCCGGCAGTGGCATTAAGCTGCACCGAGGTGCCCGGGCAAATAGTAGTGGGTCCGGAAGGTGTGATACTTACATTGGGCGCCGATCCTACCGTTACTGTAACGGTAGATGTTGCTGAACAATTGGCATCGCCTCCGTGTACAGTTACCGTGTAAGAGGTGGTTTGCGTGGGGTTGGCCGTAGGGTTGGCTACATTGCTTGCCGATAGGCCTGCAGCCGGCGACCAACTGTACACATAATTGGTAAGGGTGCCACCGGTTGCGGTGGGTGTTCCTCCTAGGGTTACCGATTGTCCACCACAAATTGAAACATTATTGCCTGCATTCACTGTGGGCGGAACACAAACCGCACTATTGGTGCTAAGTTTAATATTGTCGACGCTAAATGCCGGATCGAGACCATTACTGGCATTCGATTCAATCCAACGAAAGCGCATTTTAAAATTGCTGATGTTCTGGAAAGTCGCCGTAAGTGGAATGGTAATCAACGAGCAGGTGCTCACGCCCTCGTAACGCTCCGGAAATTCGGTCCATGTGGTGCCTCCATCATTGCTAAAGGCCAATAAGCCATAATCCTCACCCGGAATTCCTTCGCAAATAAATTCAAAACTTAATGCAGGGCTTGCAGCACCCACCGTACTGATGTTGGGAGAAACAGCAGATCGGTTATTGCTCGCTGCAGCACCGTAAATCGGGTCATTAGGTCCACCTAAGAAACTGCAAATAAAATCATTACACGATATATGCAACATATTTCCCGTACTGCTGCAACCGATTGTTTGCGAAGGAGTATTTATAAACCAGTTGTTGCCTCCGTTACCCCCCGAATTCAAGGTCCAGCCCTGACCATTGTTATTGTTATTTGTTCCTCCGGCCGGCGCATCAAACGAGTCGCTCCAAAAAACATTTTGTGCCGTTATGCCCGCAGTGTAACAACTCAGAAACAATAGGAAAATAAGCTTTTGTAGGTAGTAGGTGTTTTTCATGCTTATATAATTTGAACAGGTAAAACAAATATGTGATTTTTTGTTGGAATTGAAAACGTTTTGATGCTAAAAACAATTTATGAAAACCTTACCGTGCTTTACTAAATTTGCAGCGTGGAAAATTCGGCACACCGTCCTGTAGAAATACTCACGCGTAAACTGCGCAAGTCTGTTTGGGATGTGCAGGAAGCATTTACTATTGTAGAGCCCGGCGACAAAATTATGGTATGTCTTTCGGGCGGTAAAGATTCATACACTATGCTCGACATGCTGCTGCACATGCAGCTGGTAATGGGCAATTCGTTCGAAATAATTGCGGTAAATCTCGACCAAAAACAGCCCGGATTTCCAGTACATATTTTGCCTGAATATCTCCGAGATTTAAAGGTTCCATACCACATTGTGGAGCGCGATACGTATTCGGTGGTGGTGGATAAGGTGCCTGCTGGAAAGACCATGTGTAGCCTTTGTTCGCGATTGCGTCGCGGTATTTTATACGATACGGCCGAAGAACTTGGTTGCAACAAACTCGCACTGGGGCATCACCGTGAGGATATCTTAGAAACCTTTTTTCTAAATCTGTTTTTTAGTGGTAAGCTCGAGACCATGCCGGCTAAGTTCCGCACCGACGATCAGCGGCATGTGGTAATTCGTCCCCTTGCATTTTGCAAAGAGGATGACATCGAAGCCTATGCCCTGCACCGGCAGTTTCCTATTATACCCTGCAATCTTTGCGGCTCTCAGGAAAATATGCAGCGTAAGGTAATAAAGGGCATGATGAAAGAGTGGGAAGCCCAGTACCCAAATCGTAAAGAAATCATGATGACGGCCTTAGGAAAAGTACATCCCTCGCATTTGTTCGATTCATCTATTTATGATTTTGATGGGCTGAAGGATAAGCTTCCCATCCAGTAAGGTTCTGCGGGAAACATTCAATCGATTTATTTAAGGCATTTTAAAATGTTGTCAAATCGATTTCACTTAAAGGCTCATTGTATTTAATATACTGTCTGTCCTGTTGCCTTTCAACTGCTGCATTTCTTTTCTTAAACCCTTTCTAGTTTTTGAAGTGGCAATCCGTTTTAAACGTTTATAAACGTTTGTAAACGGCTCATCGCATTGCAGTTGATAGCTTCGCGTTGGGCAGGGGGGGATAGGATTCCTACAAAATCAACATAAAATTTGCAAATAGAAATTTTAACACTCTATGTTAAAATAAAAAGTATGAAAGTCGCTATATGCCTTATCAATATTGAGTTATATCAAAAATGGCTTTTTGATTCCAATTGAATTGCGGAAAATAATTGTAACCTTCAAAAGAAGATCATTCAACTGAGTTTAGAGCCATTAAAGCGTGATGTTTAAGCCTTGTATTAAATTCGCCTATCCCCCGAAAATAAATCGGGACAGCGTAGGCCTAAACTTAAGCCCGTTAGAAGTATCTCAACCACCGTCGAGCCTCTATGCGCATTTCAGAGAGTGCTTGAGGCAATAGATTTAAATAGTTTTGCAGGTATTACCAACTCCTTACAATGCAAACAAAAAAAGGAAGAACCTTAAGGCGCTTCCTTTTTTATTTCATGGTAATAGTGCCTATTAAACCAGCATCATTACCGGATTTTCGAGATACGCTTTCAGCGTTTTCAAAAATTCGGCACCTGCTACGCCGTCAACCACGCGATGGTCGCAGCTTAAAGTTACTTTCATAACGTTACCCGGAACCACAGCTCCATTCTTAACCACCGGTTTTTGCTGAATGCTGCCTACGGCTAAAATACAGGCATCGGGTGGATTGATGATGGCCGTAAATTGGTCGATATCGTACATGCCCAGATTGCTGATGGTAAAGGTGTTGCCTTCCCAATCGGCAGGCTGAAGTTTTTTAGCTTTTGCCTTTCCGGCATAGTCTTTAACCTCTGCCGAGATTTGTTGTAGGCCTTTTTGGTCGGCAAATCGTACCACAGGCACCAGCAATCCATCTTCAACAGAAATGGCCACCCCAACATGAATGTGATGATGGGTGCGTATTTTGTCGCCCAGCCAGGCTGAATTTATAGAAGGATGTTTGCGTAGGGCCATCGCCGATGCCTTAACTACAAAATCATTAAACGACACCTTTACCTCGCCCGATGCATTAATTGCTGCTCGTGCCGCCATGGCGTTATCCATGTCGATTTCAACGGTAAGATAGAAATGCGGTGCGCTGAACTTGCTTTCGGCCAATCGACGTGCAATAACTTTGCGCATTTGGGTAACAGCAACATCGGTGTAGCTTTCGGTACCTGCCGGCACAAAAACGGGCGCTGTTGTTTTAGTGGCCGCTGCGGATGGGCTATACTGTTCAATATCGCGTTTAACGATGCGCCCACCATCTCCTGAGCCTGAAACCTGACTAATGTCGATGCCTTTATCGGAGGCAATTTTACGGGCTAAGGGAGATGCTTTAAGTCGATTATCTGTACTACTACTAGCTGCAGATGCTGCAGTTGGTACTGCTAATGGGGCTGCAGGCATCGCCGCTGCACTTGTTGCCGGTGCTTCGGTTTGGGTAGCGGTTTCGGCAGGAGCTGCAGCATCGGCCGCCAATAAAGCTTTATAGTCTTCGCCTTCCTTACCCAGAATGGCCAATACAGAATCAACAGCTGCTCCTTTTCCTTCTTCAACGCCAATGTAAAGCAGAACTCCGTCCTGAAACGATTCAAAATCCATCGTTGCTTTATCGGTTTCAATCTCAGCAAGCAAGTCGCCCGATTTTACTTTATCGCCTACTTTCTTATGCCATTTCGAAACCACCCCTTCGGTCATGGTATCGCTTAATTTGGGCATTTTAACTATTTCTGCCATAATGCTGCGTATTTCAACAATTAATTTTCAATAATGTATGGATAGTCTTGCTGCACGTAAACATCGCGGTACAGCTCTTCGGCATCAGGGTAGGGCGATTCTTCGGCAAAACGCACCGATTCTTCCACAATAGCCTTAATACGATCTTCGGTAGCTTCAATTTCGGCTTCGGTAATCCATTTTTTCTTTTTTAAGGTGGCCAAGACCTGTTCAATTGGATCTTGCTTTTTGTATTCTTCTACCTCTTCTTTAGTACGGTATTTCCCGGGATCCGACATGGAATGTCCGCGGTAACGGTATGTTTTGATTTCCAGTAAAACCGGTCCTTTACCACTGCGTGCATGATCTACAGCCCATTCGGTGGCTTCGTGTACGTCTTCCACACGCATGCCGTTTACAGGCTTAGAGGGCATTTCGTAAGAAAGACCAATTTTATGGAGTTCAGTAACATTAGTGGTACGTTCCACTGAGGTACCCATAGCATACTGATTGTTTTCAATAATAAAGATCACCGGAAGCTTCCACAGCATCGCCATATTAAAGGCCTCGTGAAGTGCACCCTGCCTTACAGCACCATCGCCCATGTAACAAAGTGTAACACGATCGTTGCCGTTGTATTTGTCGGCAAAGGCAATACCGGCTCCGAGCGGTATTTGACCGCCTACAATACCGTGTCCCCCAAAAAAGCGATGTTCGGCCGAAAACATGTGCATCGAACCCCCTTTTCCTTTAGAGCAGCCGGTTATTTTCGCCATAAGTTCGGCCATGATGGCATTGGGATGAACTCCTTTAGCAATGGGATGCACGTGATCGCGGTAGGCCGATATCATATTATCATCGGCACGAATAACACTTGTGGCTCCGGCAACTACAGCTTCCTGCCCAATGTATAGGTGACAAAATCCACGTATTTTCTGCTGAATGTATAATTGACTGGCCTTCTCTTCAAAACGGCGCCATAACAGCATTTCTTCGTACCACTTAAGGTATTGTTCCTTACTAAACGATGCTTTTGCCATAAACGTGCTTAATTGTTTCGGGCAAATTTATTTGAAAACAAAATAACTGCAAAGTATTTATGTATAATTTCATAAATGACGCTTTAATTTGTCATTATCGAAAGCAATAGGCAAAATATTTGCCAATCCGTTAACGGCATGCACTTTTCCGTTTGCTGAGCACATAATTATGCGTAATGCATTCTTACCTATGCGCTCGTATTCCGACATTACCTGGCGGCACGAACCACAAGGATATACGGGTTCTTCCACAGCAAACTCTTCAGCCCATGCGTACACGGCAAGCTTGCGAATCCCCACCCCCGGATAGTTGGCACCCGCCCAAAACATGGCAGTGCGTTCGGCACATATTCCAGAAGGATAGGCCACGTTTTCTTGATTGCTACCGCTTACCACGGTACCATCTTTTAACAACAGCGCTGCGCCCACATGAAAGCGCGAATAGGGCGCATACGCCCCTTGTGCGGCATTTTTTGCTGCTTCGATTAGGTGTTGCTCATCTTCGGGAAGTTCTGAGTAAGAGGCATATTCCTCTACTTTACTCGTAAATTCGAGTATTTTCATAAATCAATGATATAAAGGATAAATTTATGCTTTATTCTTTGTAAAGCACACACACGGCAAAGGCCAAAACCCCTTCTTCGCGACCTACATACCCCATTTTTTCGTTTGTAGTAGCTTTTATTGAAAGTGCATCGGTGCCAATTTCCATAATCGGTGTTAATACTTCAATCATGGCCGCTATATGAGGCTTAATTTTAGGTTTCTCTAAAATTAGCGTACAATCTACATTGCCTATTTTCCAACCTTTGCGCTTTATAAGTTGCATTACATCGCGGAGCAAATTTGTAGAGTCTGCATTTTTAAACGCAGCATCAGTGTCTGGGAAATGCACTCCTATATCGCCTAGGGCAGCGGCTCCGAGCAGTGCGTCGCAAATGGCGTGAATAAGCACGTCGGCATCTGAGTGGCCATCAGGGCCAACATGATGTTCAATTTCGACCCCTCCCAATATCATGCGTCGACCGGGCACCAAACGGTGAACGTCAACCCCTTGCCCGATGCGAAACGGAAGCATTACTCTTTTTTATCTGAATTTTGATTCTGAAATGCACCAAAATCAAATTGAAGTGTAAAGCGGATGGTGTTTTCGAGCGGATTGCGCTGCTGTGTTGGAATTAAATAAGCCAAATCGAGCGTAAACACATTGAAGCGCACCCCTGCCCCTAAAGTAAAATAGCGGCGGTTACCTTTGGTAGGATGTTCGTTAAAATACCCCGTGCGGATAGCAAATAAATTATTGTACGAATATTCTAAGCCTCCGCATAAATTAATTTCTCGCAATTCTTCCTTTAAAACATTACGCGTGCCATCAGCTTCCAATACACCCGGTGCATCATAAAACGATTGCAACATTCCGGAAACCACACCCACATTATTTTCTTTACCGGCAAGAACATTCCCATTTGCATCTCGAACCGGTGGAGTGGGTATCATCAATTTATTAATGTCTGCAATCACAGTGAATGCGTTGTAGTCATCAATTTTTAATTTTAAACTATTGCTTAATCTAAGATTTGTAGGGATAAAATCGCGGTCGGCCGATTTGGTGTATGAAATTTTAGCCCCAATATTAGAGATGTTGGCGGCAAACGAATACGTAGCTTTTTTATCGCCTAGTTCAAGGTCGGGATTTGAATAATATGTAGAAAGATCGGCTGCAACCGACTGTCCAGGGAAACTTGGTGTGCCTTGCACATCAATACCTCCGGTGAGGTTCGAGAAAATATACCGCATGGCCAAACCACCGCTCCAGCGATCGCTAAACCTGCGCGAGTAGGCAAAGTCAACCGCAAACTCATTTGGATTAAATTGACCCGTTACATTTCCAATGACATCAGTAAATACAATGTTTCCCAACGAAAAATAACGAAGCGAACCCCCAATAGCTTGCCTCTTCTTCATTTTTTTATACCACGACAAATACCCCAAATTAATATCGGGTACCAACTGGCGCAAC
>JBILCR010000136.1:0-5756 GCA_044353055.1 Flavobacteriales bacterium | reverse complement strand
TGTGTCTTCGCTGCAGCAGGCAGAAGGCACAGTAATGCAAAAAGAAAAATTAGCTCGGAACGATGCATGTGTTTGTTAATCAATCCTTCATTTCGAAGCTAAAATTACGGAAATGAGGAATAAATTATTAAACATTTAAAAAAAACAGATGGTGATAAAGAAATATAGCATGATCAATTTTAGATGGACTTAATCAAAAAAAAGCAGAAAATATATTTTGACCCCTCAAAAAAAGGGGGTGCTCATAAAATTTTATAGAATATTTTGGAAATACCCCCTTCGAAAACTAATTTTGCCCAAAATAAATCTGAAAATTATGTCAACCATCCGTTTTAAAGCGCTTGAATCGCTTTTGCACCGTGAACCGCTTATTAATAATCAGCAGCCCGAAAAGATTTCGGAGTACTTCGGTAAAAGTGTTTTTGGCGATTATGCCATGCGTCAGTACTTGAGTAAAGAAGCCTACGAAATGGTAAAAGATGCTATCGAAAACGGAGCACGTATTGAACGTGAAATTGCAGAGCAGGTAGCCAATTCGATGAAAGCATGGGCTATGGATTTGGGCGTTACGCACTACACACACTGGTTTCAGCCGCTTAACGGTGCCACTGCCGAAAAGCACGATGCATTTTTTGAACCTATACCCGATGGGCGCGCCATTGAGCATTTTAGCGGATCAAACCTCATTCAACAGGAGCCCGATGCTTCATCGTTTCCGCATGGAGGCATTCGCAATACGTTTGAAGCGCGTGGATACACCGCTTGGGATCCATCATCACCTGCATTCGTCATAAGCAATACATTGTGTATTCCAACCATATTTGTTTCATACACCGGCGAAGCACTCGATTATAAAACACCTTTATTAAAAGCACTGCATGCCCTCGACAAGGCTGCCGTGGATGTATGCCAGTATTTCGATAAAAACGTAACTAAAGTGCAGGCTACGCTTGGTTGGGAACAGGAATACTTCCTCATCGACGAGGCCTTGTATCATGCACGTCCCGATTTAGCGCTAACAGGTCGCACGCTTTTAGGACATTCGCCCGCAAAAGGGCAGCAGCTCGAAGACCATTATTTTGGGTCAATCCCCGACCGTGTTACTGCGTTTATGCGCGATTTCGAATCCGATTCATTGCGATTGGGTATCCCTATCCGTACGCGTCATAACGAGGTTGCTCCGAACCAGTTTGAGTGTGCACCTATATTTGAAGAAGCCAATTTGGCCGTAGATCACAATCAGCTTTTGATGGACATTATGAATAAGGTAGCACGCCGCCACCGTTTTCGCGTATTGCTTCATGAAAAACCTTTTGCAGGCATCAACGGCTCCGGTAAACACAATAATTGGTCGCTTTCTACCAATACCGGAAAGAATTTGCTGAGTCCGGGTAAAACACCTAAAAACAACCTGCAGTTTTTAACCTTTTTCATCAATACGTTAAAAGCGGTTCATACGCATGCCGATTTGTTACGTGCATCTATTGCATCGGCGGGCAACGATCATCGCTTGGGAGCCAACGAAGCGCCGCCTGCAATTATATCGGCATTTATTGGTTCGCAGCTTACTGTGGTGCTCGACGAACTTGAGAAAAAAGTAAAAACGGGAAAAATGACGCCCGACGAAAAAACCGAACTTAAGCTCGGTATTGGTAAAATACCTCAGATATTACTTGATAATACCGATCGAAACCGTACATCGCCCTTTGCGTTTACCGGCAATAAATTTGAGTTTAGGGCAGTGGGATCATCTGCCAATTGTTCGCAGGCCATGATTACCATCAATACCATTATGGCGCAACAGCTTAAAGATTTTAAAGCAGAGGTAGATACGTTGGTTTCAAAAAAGAAACTCGATAAAGATGAGGCCATCTTCCAGGTGTTGCGCAGATATATTACCGAGTCAAAGACCATTCGTTTTGAAGGTAATGGATACGGCGACGAATGGGTGAAAGAAGCCGCTAAACGTGGCCTGAACAATTTTGCAAAAACCCCTGAGGCATTGGGTGCCATGGTTTCAAAAGCAACGTTGGAGGTGTTTGAAAAAAATAATGTGCTTAGTTATCGCGAAATGGAAGCGCGTTATGAAATTCAACTTGAAACCTACACCAAGAAAATTCAGATTGAATCGCGCGTGATGGGAGATATTGCAGCAAACCATATTATACCTACCGCGCTGAAGTATCAAAATCAGTTGATTCAGAATGTTCAGGGCCTAAAGCAAATATTGGATGCCAAGGCCTTCGCGAAATCGGCACAAGCTCAATTGGAGATTATTCAGGAAATTTCTGAGCATGTGGCTGTAATTAAAAAGGCTATCGACGATATGATCGAAGCCCGAAAAGTGGCTAATAAAATCAACGATGCACTTAAGCAGGCCAAGGAATATTGCTATAAAGTACAGCCGTATTTTGAAACCATTCGCTATCATGCAGACAAATTAGAACTATTGGTTGACGATGAAATGTGGTGTTTGCCTAAATACCGTGAAATGTTGTTTATAAATTAATTACATCAATTTTTACTGCAAATCCGGCAACTGTTAATACGGCTGCTGGATTTGTTTTTTCGTAATATTTCATCATATACTTTTTGTCAGCCAATTGTTTTTTTTAATTTAGCCCACCGTTAATTAAAATTAACTATACACTCATGCTTCGGAACACTACCCGTTTTTTACTCGCAGTTATTGCTTCGGCATTCGTTTCTACGTGTGCTATGGCTCAAAACAAAAAAGTTGCAGCAGCCGACCGTTTGTTTAACAACAAGGAATATTACGATGCCTTAAATGCCTACAAAAAGGCTATGGAAACGGCCAAAAAGAAAAATGTTAAAGCAGAGCTCACCTACAAACAGGCGCTTTGTTTTATGATGATAAATGACGCTAAAAAGGCTGAAGTTTGGTTTGGTAAAGCAATTAAAGCCAAGTATCAAGATCCAGAGGCACAGCTTTTTTTGGCCGATATGATGCGCATCAACGGTAAGTATGATGAAGCACTCGCTGAATACGAAAAATATGCGAAGCTTAAGCCAAGCGATCCGCGGGGTACCTCTGGGGTTGAAAGCTGTAAATTAGCGGTGGCTTGGAAAAAAGAGCCAACTAAGCATCAAGTAAGCAACGTACAGCCCTTAAATTCTAAGTACGACGATTTTTCACCTATTTTCAGTAAAAAGAATTTCAATGAAGTGATTTTTACTTCCAGTCGCGAAGGTGCTATTGGCGGTGGAACAGATGGTTGGACTGGTGAATCCTTTTCTGATTTGTATGAAGCGAAGGTGGATAAAAATGGAAAATGGAGTACACCCGCTTCTTTCAAAGAACCTTTAAATGGTAAGTACAACGATGGTTCAGCTACGTTAAACGATAAGTTTGCAACGATGTTCTTTACCCGTTGCGAATACGATAAGAACAAAATAAAAGGCTGTCAGATTTACACCACTAAGAAGAAAGGTAACAACTGGGACGAGCCCATTTTACTTCCATTTGCAGCAGACTCCTTCACGGTGGGGCATCCTTGGATATCGGATGATGAAATGACGCTTTATTTTGCTTCAGACATGACCGGCGGTATGGGCGGCCGTGATATTTGGATGGCCACTTTAGATAAGAAAGGTAAAACATGGAGCGATCCCATCAACCTTGGTCCTCAAATTAACACTCCGGGCGATGAACTTTTCCCAACCTTACGCAACGATTCAACACTTTATTTCTCTTCAAATGGCCATGTTGGAATGGGCGGACTTGATATGTTCGAAGCCAAGAAAAAAGGCGGTAAATGGGGTGGCGTAGCCAATCTTAAACATCCACTCAATTCTTCGGGCGACGATTTTGGAATTGTGTTTCGTGGAAAGCAAGAGCGTGGCTACTTTTCTTCTAGCCGCGAAGGAGGAAAAGGCGGAACCGATATTTACGAATTTGTGGTGCCTCCCGTGTTGTTCACACTTACGGGTATAGTATACAGTTTCGATAATAAGCAGCCTGTGGCCGGAGCAAAAGTTACCATGACCGATCAAGAAGGAATGGTGTTTGAAGCTACAACAGATAAAATGGGCTCTTACTATTTCGATAACACCAAGTTTAAAGAAGACAATACCTATCAAATTGTAGTTAACGCGGATAATTACTTAGGCGACAAAGGAACCGAAACTACTAAAGGCGAAACCGTAAGCTCCGATCATAAAAAAGACTTCTTTATTAAGCCCGTTAAAAAAGATATGGCTATCAAACTGCCCGAAATTCTTTATGACTTAAATTCGGCGGTATTACGTCCCGAGTCAAAAGACTCGCTTAATGGTCTAATTCAAACCTTACGCGACAATCCGCAAATTACCATCGAGCTTATGTCGCATACCGACTCTAGAGGTTCGGCTAAGTCTAATATCGAACTTTCTCAAGCTCGTGCACAAAGCGTGGTAAATTACTTAATTGAACAGAAAATTGATCCTTCACGTTTGGGAGCTAAAGGCTACGGCGAAACCAAATTGCTCAATAAATGTAAAGACGGAGTAACCTGTACCGAAGAGGAACATCAGCGTAATCGTAGAACTGAGTTCCGTGTTACCGGATTTGCCTTTGTGCCTAAAGAGGGAAGCCCCGAATTTGTAGCGCCTAAGATTGAAACGGTTGACGAAGACGAAGAAGTACAAACCGATGTTGAAGAGCAGCAAAAAGAGAATATTAAAATCGAAACGCCTCCAACACCAACACCGGAGAAACCTAAAAATTAGATTTTTCAAAATAACTATAGCATCCTGTCCTTTGGGCAGGATGCTTTTTTTTACACCTATGGCAACCGATAACCGTTATTCGCTTCGTGGAGTTTCGTCTGATAAAGAAGATGTTCATGCCGCTATTCGGCATACGTCAAAAGGCTTATACCCTAAAGCATTCTGTAAAATAGTACCCGATATTCTAGGTGGCGATCCCGAATATGCGCTGGCCATGCATGCCGATGGTGCCGGTACCAAGTCGTCGCTCGCTTATATATACTGGAAAGAAACGGGCGATATGTCCGTATGGAAAGGTATTGCCCAAGATTCTCTGGTAATGAATACCGACGATTTACTCTGTATTGGAGCCTGTGGAACCATGCTCGTTTCATCTACCATAGGAAGAAATAAAAACCTTATTCCAGGTGCCGTAATTTCAGAGCTTATTCAGGCCAATCAGCAGCTTTGCGACTGGTTTAATTCATTCGGCATCAATTTGCAACTTAGTGGTGGCGAAACGGCCGATCTGGGCGATCTCGTGCGCACTCTTGTGGTAGATACCACCGTTATTGCACGAATAAAGCGCAGCGACATTATCGATAATGCGCGCATCAAAGCCGGTGATGTTATCGTGGGCTTGTCATCATCCGGCAAGGCAACTTACGAAGAAAACTACAACAGCGGCATGGGCAGTAATGGACTTACTGCAGCACGTCACGATGTTTTTGCGCATGATCTGGCGGGTCAATATCCCGAGTCGTTTGATCCTGCTGTACCCAACGAATTAGTATATGCCGGGAAATACCGCTTAACCGATCCGGTGCCGGGGGTGCCGCTCGATTATGGAAAACTGGTGTTATCGCCTACACGCACGTATGCGCCCGTCGTAAAAGAAATACTCGAAAAACATCGCGTGGCAATTAACGGTATGGTGCATTGCAGCGGAGGCGGTCAAACCAAGGTGCTTCACTTTGTTAACGACCTACGAATTATAAAGGATAACTTGTTTTCGGTGCCCCCTTTATTCTCCATTATTCAGGAGGCCT
>JBILCR010000135.1:0-5770 GCA_044353055.1 Flavobacteriales bacterium | reverse complement strand
AAGGTATTGGTCAGGGTATCCGCGAGTTTAAAGAAGCTAAGGACGGCAAGCCTAATAATACAAGCAACGAAAAACTACCACCTTCTAGCGGCGTTTAACCTTAAAGGGATCGCGCTCCTTTTTATGCGCTCCAGGCTCGTAGGACTTTATTTGGGCAATATTTCGAATAGCTACGCTCGCAACAGTACATCCAAAAATAGCCGGCATATAGGAAATAGTTCCAATTAAACTTTTTTTGGCATTTCCCTCGGGCGCTTCGATAATTCTTTTAGGATCGGCCAGTTCTTCGCTGTACACTACATCAACACCTTTTCGAATACCCATTCGAATAAGTCGTTTACGCACATATTTGGCCAAATTGCAATGCTTGGTTTCAGAAATATCGCTCACTTTTAACCCAATGGGATCAATCTTTCCCCCGGCTCCCATAGAACTCACCACCGGCAGCTGCAAACGTTTACTGTGCCAAATTAAATTAACCTTCGGTGTGAGCGTATCTATACAATCTAGAACATAATCGTAACGATGTTTTTCTAAAATTTCGGGGATAAATCCGTCTTTAAGATATCGCTCTACCACATTAAGCTTTAGCTCGGGATTAATATCCATAAGCCTTTCGGCCATCGCCTGCGTTTTAAGACGATTTTCATTACTGATCAATGCGGGAATTTGTCGGTTGCGGTTACTCGCCTCCACGGTATCGGCATCTGCAATGGTTAACTCGCCAATGCCGGCCCTTACCAGCATTTCGGCGGCAATGCCTCCTACCCCACCCAAACCGGCCACAAAAACATGGGCCTGCATAAGTTGTTCAATAGGCTTTTCGCCCAAAAGCAATTGGGTGCGTCCCATCCATTGCGGAATATTATGATCCATAGTCGGTAATAAAATCGCGTGTAAAATTAGTCCAAATTTGTTGTCTCAGCATGTTTAATTCCACATGAGCCAACCGGGCAAATGCCTCGTAAACCCCATGAACTGGCATACACTGGGTATCGGTTTCGAAATAAAGCATTTCTAAAGGAATATGCAAAATACACTCACGCCCGGCAGGGCTCATCAGTAATCGATGACCTACAGAAATACGAAAGCCTTGATCTAAAAATGCAGATAAAGCCTTTTTGCCCCCGTTAAAACCATGAATAACGGCCGGTTGAATATTTTGGCGCATCATGGCGATGACTTCGGAATGAGCCCTCACCGAATGGATAATGAGCGGCTTATTATAGTGTTTGGCTAGCTTAATGTGAGCATCGAAAATAAGTTGCTGCACCGAAAGCTTAGGACCACGCAAACGGTCTAAACCACATTCGCCGAGCGCTAAACAGTTTTTATGAGTTAGCGAACGTTCAATTTGAGCTAATGATTTTGAAATAGTGTTCTGTGTAGCAAACCAGGGATGAATGCCGCAGCTAAAATAGTAGCCGAGTGGCAAAAGGGTAAGAGGCGCCGAATTATAGGCATTTCGAATAACAAGCTCCTTTTCATTATTCGGTTTATGGTGTGTATGGATGTTAATCCAGGGCGGATAAATAGACGCTGGCTGCATGATTAAGGTTTCTTGGGAGCCTCACGCACCATAAAAATAAAACCATTACGCTCTTCAAGAAGTTGAACATCGCGATAGGCCATAAATTCAGCCTTTCTATCTTTTTTGATCACAAAATAAAAGGGTCGATCTATAGCACCCGTTAAATACCAATTGCGTAAAACATCCACATGATAATACCCCGATTGATCCTTGCAATGGGCACGCTCCAGCGCATTTAAGCCTGTCTTAGCAGAATAAAAATACTGAGCATAACTTTTAAAATAAAACGTTTCGAGATAGGCTTTTTTGCCGCGCACCGAAGCATAAAAATCAACAGCCGCTCCCTGTGAATATTGGGATATACGCCACGGAAACCAAGTAAGAAATAAGCTTGTTGCCAATAAGGTAGGCCCAAGGCTCCAAAAAAGGGCAGCTTTACGGTTGTGATTGCGCAACAACAATAGTGAAACAGGCAAGCCCAAAAGCCAAATTATACCGGGCAACCATGTGTACCAAGGCCATTCAACACGAGCATGTATGGCCTCCGATGCGAATGCCTCTTTTACGTATGGAGCAATGAGATGTATATTTTTTCCCACAATAGGCAATACCAACATGGCTGTGCCAATGATACTGCCCACTAAAAAATAACTAAAAAGATGAGGCCATCTCCAAGTTAGGCGTCCCTCTATATAATGCTCGGCCGAAATGGCGGCTAATGCACAAAGTGGAATGTATGCGAGCGACGAATAATGTACAATTTTGGTGGTAACAATAGAAAAAAGCAGCAATACAGTCCACAACAAAATACGCATCCAAACGGCAAATCGATGATGGTTGAGGCGAAGCTGAATTTTCGAAAACAACATTCTGATTCCAAAAATAGAAGCGGGAAAGCAGCCCAATAAAACCACTACAAAATGATAATAAAAAGGTTGGGCATGGCCTGCATCGGGTGTGCTGAAAAGGCGAATCTGATAGGCAATAAATTCTTCAACAAACCAAAAACCGTTATTCATGATTTCGGGTAGAAGCCAAGCCAAAACAGGCAACAAAAAAGCAAAGACACAGCTTGCGAATTGCTTTAAATTGATAATCGCCTTAAAACGATGCATGAGCGTAAATACGCCAAGCACCAAAGCCGGTATAAGAATGCCGACGGGGCCTTTGGTTAGTACCGCCAAACCCATAAAAACCCCTGCTAAAACCGGTGAGGCTAATGATTTAACCTCGGCCGATCTGCCTATAAACAAAGACAGATGCCAAATTGAGAGAAAAATAAAATAGTTAAAGACGGGGTCGATAATGCCCGATTTAAAGTACACATGAGGCAAAAAGCTGCAAAGCAGCATCATGGCCCAAAGAAAGCCCAGACGCTCGTTTCTGATTTTTACGCCTATATTAAAAACAGTAATTAATGTGAGTATACCAAACAAAGCATTGGGCAAGCGGGCCGAAAATTCGCTGATTCCAAACAGCCACATGCAAGCGGCCTGCATCCAGATAAAAAGCGGTGGCTTCTCCCAAAATGGCTGAAAATTAATAGTAACCCTCGAGTAATTACCGCTTACCAGCATTTCGCGAGCCGATTCGGCAAAATTAGCTTCGTCCCAATCAAAGAGCGGGGCCGAACCCAAAAAAGGGATAAAAAATAAAGCCCCTAGAATAACAATCAGCAAACGGTAATTTGTGCGCGGCATTATGAGCTCCTTCCTATTTTAAGCTACTATCTGAAATTTTCATCCATTTATGATACACGCCAATTGCCGGCAAAACCGACAACAGTCCAATTAAAGCTCCGACCCCCACATCTATTGGAAAATGCTGCATCAATACTATACGCGATAGCCCCACCAGAATTGGAATAGTAAGGCACATAATACTCCAAACATTTCCACGAGTGAAAAAGAGTACTATACCCCACAGCGAGAAAGCTGTTGCCGTATGTCCTGAAGGAAAGCTAAAATACCGGTACGGCATCGATATACTTTCGGGTATCGATAAAGGTGATTTTTGAACCTGTTCGAACCATGCAATAGGACGGGGTTCGTTTTTATATGCGGTATTTTTTAACCCCTGAACCGCAGCAGTGCCTAAAAGCCAGGCTATCATAAGCGAAAGAGCCGCCTTACGTGAACACATATACCACAAAGCGGGAAAAAGCACCGCCACGGCAAGGCCATCGCCAAAGAAAGTTATTATTTTCCATACCGCAGGTGCAACAAACAACGCGCTCTGCAGTACTTGAAACGATTGTGCTTTACCTAAGGAGAAATGGCACATTAAAAGAGTGGAAGCAAAAACTGCCCCTGAAAGTAACCAAAGCCTTAGCCGTTTGTTATCCACGGCTTAAAGGTACAACCAAAACCTTGTATATGCCGACGAAATTAAACCTTAATGAAAAGAACTCTAAGTATATTTTAAGAAGAATTTTCAGAAAATAACAAAACGTGTATATTTGCAGCCCATTTGGGCGGGGTAGCTCAGATGGTTAGAGCGCAGGATTCATAACCCTGAGGTCACGGGTTCAACTCCCGTCCCCGCTACGACACAAAAGCCGGTTCATCCGGCTTTTGTTTTTTTCATCCATGTATTCAACACCCGCCGTTTAATTAATCGTGTTAAAAAGAAACTTTGTTGTTGCCATTGCGTTGTACCTTTCCGGTCGGAATGAAGAACTTACGCAAACATTCGATGGAATGGTTTAAGGCGTTTTTATGGGCTGCGCTGGTGGCGTGGCTGCTACGCACCTTTATTGTTCAGGGCGCATTTATTCCTACGCACAGCATGAACAATACCTTAATGGCGGGCGATTATATACTTATATCTAAAACAACGTATGGTCCCCGAATGCCCTTTACACCGCTGGCAATTCCTTTTTTACACCAACACTTGCCATTTAGCTCCGAAACGCCTGCATATCTCAGTTGGATTCAATTGCCTTACCTGCGTTTGGGAAGTGCAACAGTTAATGCCGGAGATATTGTAGTTTTCAATTATCCGCTCGAAACTGAGGTCCCCATCGACAAAAGAACCTTGTACATTAAACGCTGCGTGGCCTTGCCGGGAGACTCGATACAAATTTTTGAAAAAAAACTTAAACGCAACGGGAAATGGGTAGCGCACAATGAACACACGCTTTTTAAACGACACATTAAAGCAAACGGCCTTCTTAAGCCCGAATGGCTCGATTCGATGGATATTAGAAACGGAATGCTGGTATCTAACATGTTCGATTATGAATTTCCGCTTAACGATTCGATGGCAGCAGCGCTAGAAGAGGTAAAGCAGATCAGTAAAGTATCGCTTAAGTTTGAAAACAAAAATGAGTTTCATGCGCATATCTTCCCACACAGCAAATTATTTCCTTTCAATAATGATTATTGGGGCCCCTGCAAAGTGCCGAAAAAAGGCGACATTATTCCACTAAACGATACCACGCTCGCCCTATATAAACGAATTATCATGCAGTTTGAAGGGCACGAACTCACTGTAAAAGACAGTAGCATTTACATCGATAAAAAAGCGGCAACAACATACACTTTCGAAAAAAACTATTACTTCATGCTGGGCGATAACCGCGATTATTCGGTAGATTCAAGATATTGGGGATTTGTTCCCGAAGATCATATTGTGGGAAAGGCATGGCGCATATTTTTTTCGCACGACCCCGATCGAAATTCTATACGCTGGAGTCGAATTTTACAAAACATTGAGTGATGCGTTTTATTATCCCCTTGAGCTGTTTTCCTGATGTACGTTTCTTGTCGATACTGCATCACGCATCAGAAGATTGCCTTCTTGAAGTCAACGATCATTACGAACGCCAAACCTTGCGCAATCGCTATCAAATCGCAGGCAGTCAAGGCACGATTAATCTTAGCATCCCCTGCTCACCCCTACCCGATCGATGCTATTCCTCTACGATTATAAACAATCGCGATAATTGGCAACGCACACATTGGCGCACCTTAACCGCCTGCTACAGCAGAGCACCATACTTTATATATTATATCGATGCATTCGAGCCATTATACAAAAATTCGTTTCATTCCCTTTTTGAATTCAACATCGAAGCATTAACTATTTTATGCAGAATATGGAATTTAAGTCTACCGAATACAACAGAAAATTGGTACGATTATCCATCCGATAAAAATATTGATCTTAGATCATGGATTTATGTAGCAAAAACGTTGCAAACACCCTACGCTGAATACGCGCAGGTATTTGCAGACA
>JBILCR010000134.1:0-5838 GCA_044353055.1 Flavobacteriales bacterium | reverse complement strand
TACTTTGAGTTCGTCCTTAATAATCGTCATACGCAAGCCCTCATCGGCCAAAATCGACTTCAAATATTCGATGGTCTTCATGAGCTCGGCATATTCCTCACGTATTTTGTCGCGCTCCAGACCGGTTAGGCGTTGAAGAGTTAAATTTAAGATAGCACGGGCCTGAATCTCACTTAAACCGAAGGTTTCCATCAATCCCTCACGAGCATCATCGGGTGTGCGTGATGCACGAATTAAACTAATAACGGCATCGAGGTTATCTAGCGCAATTAAAAATCCTTCTAAAATGTGGGCGCGTTTCTCGGCCTGCTCTAAGTCGAACTTAGTACGACGTATCACTACATCATGACGGTGATCTACGAAACATGCTACAAGCTGTTTTAAATTAAGCAGCTCCGGACGACCATTTACTAGCGCAATGTTGTTTACTGAAAATGAAGATTGTAGCTGTGTGTATTTAAATAAATTATTTAGAACTACCGAAGTAATAGAGTCCTTCTTTAATTCATATACAATGCGCATCCCGTCGCGATCTGACTCGTCGCGTAGATCGGAGATACCTTCAATTTTCTTTTCATTAATGAGCTCGGCCGTTTTACGAATCATTTCGGCTTTATTCACCATATATGGAATTTCGGTAACAATGATCCGTTCTCTTCCATTATCGGCTTGCTCTATTTCTGTCTTGGCGCGCATTACAACCCTTCCCCTACCCGTTTCGAACGCTTCTTTTACGCCTTGATAGCCGTATATAATCCCGCCGGTTGGAAAATCAGGTGCCTTAACGAACTGCATCATATCATGAACCGTAATTTCTCGGTTATCGATATACGCTACTGTAGCATCAATTACTTCACCCAGGTGATGCGGAGGCATGTTCGTAGCCATACCCACAGCAATACCCGATGCCCCATTAATAAGCAAATTGGGAATGGCCGCTGGTAATACAGTGGGTTCTTCTAACGAATCGTCGAAATTAAGCCTAAAATCAACCGTATTTTTTTCAATATCGGCAAGCATTTCCTCTGCAATACGCTTCAAACGCGCCTCTGTGTAACGCATCGCCGCGGGCGAGTCTCCATCAATAGATCCAAAGTTTCCTTGGCCGTCAACAAGCGGATAACGCAAACTCCAATCCTGCGCCATACGCACCATGGTATCATAAACCGATGAATCGCCATGCGGGTGATACTTACCCAAAACCTCTCCAACAATACGGGCCGATTTTTTATGCGCACGGTTCGACAATACTCCCAGCTCTTGCATACCAAAGAGCACCCTGCGGTGAACCGGCTTTAAACCATCGCGCACATCGGGTAAGGCACGTGACACTATGACCGACATCGAATAATCGATGTACGCCGTTTTCATTTCTTCTTCAATATTGATGGGGATAATTTTTTCTCCGTCTGCCATAAATTCAGTTAATTTTTATTGTGCACAATTATTGAAAAGCTGGTTTTATAATTGAGCTGCGAATATACTTAAAAGGATTTCGCATCGTTGAAATTCATAAAATGAGTATTAACAAAATTCTGTTATAAATTAACAATCTAAAATTGCTTAAAGGCTAAAAATGAACGATATTTTTGCAAACGTACTGATGGCAAACTTTACTTACCTACATTTGTTTTATCATCCTAACCCTAAACCCTTAATTTATGGAAGCGAGATTTTCTCCACGTGTTAAAGATGTAATTTCCTTCAGTCGCGAAGAAGCCTTGCGTCTGGGTCACGACTACATGGGTGTTGAGCACCTCTTATTAGGAATAATTCGCGAAGGCGAAGGTATGGCCGTAAAAATTTTGACTAACCTTGGGGTAAATTTGCCTAAGTTAAGAGCCGATATTGAAGGTGCTATAAAAGTTACCTCTGGAAAGACGCTCAACAATCTCAATCAAATCCCTTTAGTTAAGCAGGCCGAAAAGGCATTAAAAGTAACCTATCTCGAGGCTCGTAACTTTAAAACAACCCTGATTGGCACAGAACATTTGTTGTTGGCTATTTTAAAGGATGATGACAACATTGTAACCCGCGCACTTGAAGCCTATCAGGTAGATTACACTACGGTACGCGAAGAACTTAAGAAGTTGCTCACCGAAGAGCCGAAAGCCCAAGCACCTAATAATCCGCTCGACGATGATAATGATGATGAAGGCGGATCATTTGGTTCCTCATCGGGCGGTGGTACCAAAAAAGCAAGCGATTCGAAGTCAAAAACTCCTGTACTTGATAATTTTGGTCGCGATCTTACCAAAGCGGCCGATGAAGGTAAGCTTGACCCCATAGTAGGGCGCGAAAAGGAAATTGAACGAGTATCGCAGATTTTGTCGCGTCGAAAAAAGAACAATCCCATTTTAATTGGAGAGCCGGGTGTAGGAAAATCGGCCATTGCCGAAGGACTTGCCTTGAGAATTATACAGAAAAAAGTTTCGCGTGTGCTGTTCGATAAACGCGTTATAACGCTCGATTTGGCCTCATTGGTAGCAGGCACCAAATATCGTGGTCAGTTTGAGGAACGAATGAAAGCCGTGCTTAACGAACTTGAAAAATCTCCCGATGTAATTTTGTTCATCGATGAAATTCATACCATTGTTGGGGCCGGTGGTGCATCGGGTTCACTCGACGCATCAAATATGTTTAAGCCTGCACTGGCACGTGGCGAAATACAATGCATTGGCGCTACAACACTCGATGAATATCGTCAGTACATTGAAAAAGACGGAGCTCTAGAGCGTCGTTTCCAGAAGGTAGTGGTGGATCCAACATCAGAGGACGAAACCATTCAGATTCTGAATAACATCAAAGCTAAGTACGAAGATCATCATAATGTAACGTATACGCCCGAAGCACTAAAAGCCTGCGTTACCTTAACCCAGCGTTATGTATCAGACAGACACTTGCCTGATAAGGCTATAGATGCACTCGACGAAGCCGGCTCGCGCGTGCACATTACCAATATCAATGTGCCTCAAAACATTCTCGATATCGAATCTAAAATTGAAGAGATTAAAAATGAGAAGATTCAGGTAGTAAAAAGTCAGAAATACGAAGAGGCAGCGCGATTGCGTGATAAAGAAAAACAGTTGGAAAAAGAGTTAGAAGCTGCCAAGAAAGCATGGGAAGAAGAAACACGTAACAACCGCCAAACGGTTACCGAAGATAATGTGGCTGAAGTAGTAGCCATGATGACCGGCGTGCCTACCCAACGAATAGCTCAAAACGAAGGCAGTCGCTTAGTCAAAATGAACGATGAACTTAAAGGTCGTGTCATTGGCCAGGACGAAGCCATTAAAAAAGTAGTGAAAGCTATCCAACGCAATAGGGCCGGACTTAAAGATCCTAATCGCCCGATTGGTTCGTTTATCTTCCTTGGACCTACCGGCGTGGGTAAAACGCAATTGGCCAAGATACTTTCTAAATATTTATTCGACTCAGAAGATGCGCTCATACGTATAGATATGAGCGAATACATGGAGAAATTTGCAGTATCGCGTCTTATTGGAGCGCCTCCAGGATATGTAGGGTATGAAGAAGGCGGGCAGCTTACCGAAAAAGTACGCCGCAAGCCGTATTCGGTGGTATTGCTCGATGAAATCGAAAAGGCACATCCTGATGTTTTTAACCTTCTTCTACAGGTTCTAGATGATGGGCAATTAACCGATTCGCTAGGTCGTAAAATCGACTTTAAGAACGCCATTATCATCATGACGTCGAACATTGGTTCACGTCAATTAAAGGAATTTGGTCAAGGTGTTGGTTTTTCGACTACGGCTAAAGTGGCCTCAGCATCCGACCACGAAAAAGGTGTGATTGAAAGTGCTCTTAAAAAAGCATTTGCTCCCGAGTTTTTAAATAGAATTGATGATGTAATCATGTTCAACTCATTGAGCAAGGAAAACATCAACCAGATTATTGATATTGAATTGGCTCAACTTTACAAACGTATTGAAGCTATGGGGTACAAAATAAAACTCGAAGAGAGTGCCCGTGATTATATAGTGGAGAAAGGATTTGATGCCAATTTTGGAGCACGACCTTTAAAGCGTGCTATTCAAAAATATGTTGAAGATCCGCTTGCGGAACATATCATCAGTGCCAATCTTCAGGAGGGTGATAGCATCAATCTAACTTACGATGCCGTTGAGGGTATTCAGGTAAAAATAACCAAGGGTAAGAAGAAGAAAAAAGCCGACGACTCGGCAGAAGCAGCCGAGTAAAAAGGTGGTATCCCCTACCCTAAAGTGATACTATCTAAATCGGTAGATTTTTGACTGCATAAAAAAGGATCTTAGGGTCCTTTTTTTGTGTTTGAGCGACTTTAATACTGCACTTAAGGAATAATGTGATAGGGAAATGGGCTGTTTATTTACCGATACAAAACTTGCCAAATATCGCCCCAAGTACATCTTCGTTATCTACCACACCGGTTATTTCTGAAAGTGCATCCAGTGTGTCGCGCAATTCGCGGCTGAGTAAATCACCCGAGATACGCAATTCGATCCCTCTTAAAACCGACTGTAATCCAACAGATGCTTTTCCTAAGGCAGTATAATGACGCGCATTGCTCACCAAAAATTCGTTCTCGCCCCTACCCGCTCTTGCATAAGAAACTAATGATGCATGTAAAGCGTCCATGCCTTCGCCCTCTTTAGCACTGATTTGCAAAGTATCCACAGGCAGGTCGGATATTGGACCTAAGCCTAAGACATCACTCTTATTAAGTACACAGAGCACCTTTGCGTGCTCAGCAAGTTCCTGATTAACCCGCTCTAATTCGATCTTAGCACTGCCATTTCTCCACGCTTCGGGCTCAAAAACGTAGAGCACCAACGCTGCTTCTCGAATGCTCTTTCGGCTGCGTTCAATTCCAATGCGCTCTATGGTATCGCTGGTTTCACGCAATCCGGCGGTATCAATAAATCGAAATCCAAATCCATCCAATACCACCTCATCCTCTACCGTGTCGCGCGTGGTGCCGGCAATATCGCTTACAATGGCGCGATCCTCATTCAATAATGCATTGAGCAGGGTCGATTTTCCTGCGTTGGGCATACCTACAATGGCCACCGGAATGCCATTTTTCAGTACGTTACCCATGGCATAACTCGCACGCAGACGTTCAATTACTTCTAGAATATGCTTTACTAATGTTTCTAGTGTGCTCCGATCGGCAAACTCCACATCTTCGGTACTAAAATCTAGTTCCAGTTCGATTAGTGCTAGGAAGTTCAATAAATCTTCACGCAACTTCTTGATGCGGTTGCTAAAACCACCGCGCAACTGCTGCATGGCCAAGGCATGCGATGCGTGATTGCCCGATGCAATTAGGTCGGCAACCGCTTCGGCTTGACTTAAATCCATTTTTCCATTAAGAAATGCACGCAACGTAAAGGCTCCTGGCTCTGCCGGTTCGGCACCACTACGATACAGCAATTGCAGAATTTCCTGCTGAATGTACACCGAACCGTGGCAAGAAATCTCAAGTGTATCATCGCCTGTATATGAATGCGGCGATCGGAAAATGCTCACCAAAACCTCATCTATTACCCTGCCTTGATCATGAATTTTTCCAAACATTATGCTATAACCCACAGCATCTGCCAAGGTTTTACCCCCTACCGGACGAAATATTTTATCAAGTACATCAAACGCTTTTGTGCCACAAATGCGAATTACTGCAATTGCCGCCATTCCGGGATGCGTCGCCAGAGCTGCTATGGTGGTGTGGGTTTGCATTTTTTTTAGTGTTTCGCGTCTAACCTAACAATTCAAAGGTGCCATAATATTTAATGCATTTTTACTTCTATGTATTATGATGCACGGGTGCAATTAAAC
>JBILCR010000133.1:0-5839 GCA_044353055.1 Flavobacteriales bacterium | reverse complement strand
TTTGGGCCTGCCCGCCCCGGGTTTGAAGGCTTATCGGGAAGAAAATCGAACCGGAACCTGGGTGTTTGATACACGCCTTATTTACAAGGCGAATGATAAGGTAAGCCTGGGTTTTGTAGTAAATAATTTGCTTAACAAAGAATATGCATTACGCCCCATGGCGGTAGAGCAACCGAGAACAACAGCATTACAGCTTACTGTGAGTTTTTAGGGTTAAAAATCATTTTGCGCCGCAATAGGGAAGCGCCTTCCCGAACCAAAGGCTTTAGCGCTTACGCGCAACACCGGAGGCATTTGATGACGTTTGTATTCGCTTTGGTTTATTAACTTTAATACGCGAAGAACAATTGATTCTGGAAAGCCTTCGGCAAGCAGTTCATCCTTTGAAAATTGACTTTCGATACGCAGTTTCAATATGCGATCCAGCAATTCATATTCGGGCAGCGAATCGCTGTCTTTTTGGTTGGGCCTTAATTCGGCACTTGGCGCTTTGGTGATAATGTTATCAGGGATTTTAACACCATATCTATTGATGTAATGCGCCAAATCGTAAACTTGAGTTTTATAAAGATCGCCCAATACGGCTAATGCCCCGCACATATCACCGTAGAGCGTTCCATAGCCAACGGCTGCCTCTGATTTGTTGGTGGTATTGAGCAGCAGATGCCCCTGTTTATTGCTTATGGCCATTAGAATAATGCCTCTTATTCGGGCCTGAATATTTTCTTCTGTAACGTCGTTTGGTGCATCGGGCCAAAGGGGGCGCAGCAGTGCATCGAACGCATGCATAGCCTCTTTAATGTAAATGGTTTGGTGGGAGATGTTTAAGAGGCGTGCTATATCCAATGCGTCGTCAACAGAATGGCCCGACGAAAAGGGAGAGGGAAGCAAAATGCCCATAACATTTTCGGGTCCAAGTGCTTCAGCAGCTAAGGCACAAACAACGGCCGAATCAATTCCTCCGCTCAATCCTAAAACAGCTTTCTTAAAGCCCATTTTTGCAAAATAATCCGAGATGCCTAAAACAAGGGCTTTATGAATTCGTGCAATATGCACATCCGACGAACGGCCAAAAGCCAAATCGGTTTCGATGGGAACGCATTTTGCCGTTTTAACCCAATCTAAATCAAAACACTGGAAGTCGTCTTTAAAATAATCGAGTTCGCATACTACGTTGCCTTCACGGTTGAGTACCATAGAGCCGCCGTCAAATATGAGGTCGGTTTGCGCCCCCACGGCATTTACATAAAATAAGGGGGCCTTAATAAGCCTAGCGGCTTTGGAAAGTATATTTTTACGGTTTTCGGGATGCTCAAAAGAAAACGGTGATGCTGCGATGTTTAAAATCAAGTCGGGGTTTTCGTTGGCCCAATATTCAAAAGGATTTATAGGATAATTCTCGTTTTCGGAGTCGTACCAAAGATCTTCGCATACTGAAAGCAGTATTTTTTTTCCGTCTATTGCAATGCAATTGTTTTCTTGAACGGGCTCAAAATATCGGCGCTCGTCGAACACATCATAATTGGGTAAAAGTGTTTTAGGTGCAGCGAGCAGAATTTTACCTTTTTGAAGTACGATGGCGGCATTGAGCAATTTATTGCCCCTGTGTTTCAAGTTTTTTATTGGAGCTCCAATAACTACAGTAATGCCGTCCGTTAGTTCAGCTAGCTGCTGCAAGCCGGTTTCTGTTGAATGAATGAATGCATTGAATTGAAGCAGGTCGAGTGGAGGATAGCCGCAAATGGCTAATTCTGAAAACACCACGAGCTGCGCACCATCGTTTTGAGCGCGTAAAATCGACGAATGTATTTTATTAAGATTAGCCCTAATATTTCCGATGTGGAAATTGAGTTGGGCAAGGGCAATCTTCATGTCTAGCTCAAAATAAAACCCCTACATTAAGCATCATAAAATTGATGATGCTTTTAGGCTCGAGGCCTTTGTTTTTGTTAAAATCGTCGCTAGGATTATCATCGGCAAGCGAACGCATACCCTTGCTACTTACAAAATTGGTTAAGCCATTATTGAAGGTGAGGCTGGCAACAAGGGCGGTGTTTCCGCTAACATTATATTCTGCTCCTCCACCTACAAGCATGGCGCCTCTGAACGAACTGAGAAAGTCTGAAGGGTTAGAAATAATTGGATTTAAGGTTCCGGTTGCGAATTCTTCTTCAACCTTCACTTTCGACTTATACATAAACCCGGCACTTAAGCCAAAATGCATGAAATAGCGAAAGCCGTTGAGGTCTTTTGTTTTTCCTTTGAGCATTAAAGGCAGATCAATAAATCGTGCATTATAGGTGTGTTTCCAAGTGTAACTGGCAGTATCGGTAAGGTTTCGCATGGCGAGGCCCTGAAGGCTACCGGATATGCTATTAACATCTACACCGGTTGAAACACTGAAGGTTTCTCCTAGCGGAATTTCAAGCACGGGCCCCCAGTTAATGCCGAGTCTTACTCCATTATTTTCGGCAGTAAAAACAGAGCTAACACCGTTTCCTTTTACAAATTCGGGCTTCATCCAGCAAAAGGCAGGCGAAACCTTGAGCCCAAAACGCACCTTTGATTTGCGTGGGGCATCTTGTGCATTAATGAATAAGGGAATAAAGACAAGAAAGAAAAATGCTTTTTTCATACTGCGCTTTAATTTAGAGCGTTAAAAAAACTGTTGCTAATGCGTATTTTTGCGCATTACTTATGCAAATATACGCATGATGAATACATGGTACAGGGTAATATTCAAGGGGCTAGTCCTGATTTTTTTAACAGGGTTATTAGCGTGTAGTGGTAATGAATCTAAGCAGGGAGGCAAAGGTACAGGTGTCGGAAATTTGGGTTCTGAAGAGATAAAAATCAACGTATTGCGTTTCGAAAAAGATCTTTTTGCCTGCACGAAAAACAGTTTTACCCGCGACACCATTAAATTAAGGAATAGATACGGCCTTTTCTTAGACAGATTTAGCAATGACATTATTCGCATCGGAAGCTCGCGCCATCCTCTTTTTTGCGAAAACATCTTAGGATTTATTAATGATCCGGACATTAAAAACGTGAGTATCGAGGTTGCCAATAAATACAAAGATGTTTCTTTTATCGAAGCCGAATTGCAACCGGCATTTACCTTGTTTAGAGAACAATTTCCCGACACACTTATCCCGCGTGTGGTAACCATGATCAGCGGCTTTAATTTTTCTCAGGCCAATACCGATTCTATTTTAGCTATTAGTTTGGACATGTATTTAGGGGAACGGTGCCGGTTTTATGAACTGCTTCAGTATCCTGAGTACAAAAAAAAGGGGACGAACCAAACGTATCTGGTGCCTGATGCATTGCGTGGCTTTCTTTCAAGTACCTTTGAAAAGCCCCCGCTACAGGACGACTTAATTTCGCGAATGATTCAAGAAGGAAAAATTCTCTACATGCTTAAACTCTTTTTGCCCAATCGTCCCGAACATGAGCTGATGGGCTATACCCAAGAGCAATGGGAGCATAACGAAGAAAACGAGGCAAACCTATGGGCTCATTTTGTTGACAAGAAGTTGTTTTATTCCAAAGAGTTCAACGATCGGATTAACTATCTGAACGATGGACCATTTACGCCAGGTTTTTCAAAAGAAACTCCTCCCAAAATGGGTACATGGCTCGGGTATAAAATTGTATCCTCCTACATGAAAAACAACCCTAAAACCAGTGTTTCGCAACTCATGTATACAGAAAACGATCACCAAATATTTCAAAGATCGGGTTATAAACCCCCACGCCGATGAAAGAGAACATTTCTACCATAACCTTAAATGTTGCGCTTGACGCTCAAAAAGTTCCTGAAACCATTACTTGGAGCGCCAGCGATAATAAGATAGTAGACAAAGATGCCAGTGCGATGATGCTTTCTGTTTGGGATCCCAATGAGAATAACACGCTTCGGGTGGACTTGTGGACCAAGGAAATGACCATCGACGAAATGAAAAAATTTATTCATCAGTCTATTTTTATGATGGCCGATACACTTCAGCGCTCTACAGGCGAAACCTTGATGGCCGAAACCATGAGAGACTTTGGCCATTATTACGGAGAAAAACTCGGAATTGTAGCGGATCCCAAAAAGTAATGAAGCGGCTGCTGTTTCTTTTATTCTTTGGTATTCAGGCAGTACAAGCACAGTTTTTTCTGGATAGCGGAGCCGTTTTATCTTTGAATGCGGGCTCTGTTTTATTCATTAATGACTCGTTATACACTAAACCAAGTGCACAAATACAAAACGGCGGCCATCTCATTGTTAACGGCAGTTTAAATAATGAAGGTGTTATTCTTCAAAACAGTGAGATCACCATTAAACATCATTTACGAAATTTGGGGCAGATAATTTCTAGCATTGAGTCGCACACCCGATTCGACGGGCAAGCCCAGGAAATATTTTCAGACGCTATACTTGTTTTTGGTAGAGTAACGTTGAGCGGTGGCATGAAGTCGATTTTTGCCGACATGATTGTTGATAAGGCGCTATGCCTAAATGCCGTAGCATTTTGCGACAGCAGCACATTTAGCGTTGAAAACGATGCCCCAAATGCCCTTACAGCGGAAAATGCATGGTTCGTATTTGAGCGAAACGGGGCATTTTTTAGAAAAGTACTCAGCGACTCCGTCTATTTGTTTCCTGTAGGATCTGCCTCATATGCTTCGCATGTTTTTATTACATCCACAACCGACGCATTTCCTGGTTTACGTTACCTTCCTTTGGGTGTTTTAGACGAGGGTGTTTCAACGGCCTTGTTAGCGCCTCAATTATGTGCCGTAGCCGATACAGTGGCGTATCGCTTTTATGATCTTCCTGAGGGTTCAAATATTTTACTGTCCAAGGCGGGCGGCTTTAATCCAAACGATTCCCTTTGGTGCGGCGCGGGTCTCCTGCCTCAGCAGACTTCCTTTATACCTCTTAACGCAACTCTTTATTCTGGGCAGTTAGACAGTACCAGCATTGCATTAAGTTTTATAGGGAATACAGATTTCATCATCACGCCTTTCTTTAAAAGACCTGAACCACTTGATATTTTTGGCCCCGATTCTTTATGTAAGGGATATAATGAGGCACTGTATACCACCAATGCTGCATTGGGCGACCAACTTTTGTGGATGGCTTCGGGTGGTGCACTTAATCAGGGCTCAACTTCTTCATCCATCTCCGTAATCTGGAGTGGCCAACAGGAAGGGGCCGTAACGGTAATTAGAACTGATTCAAAGGGCTGTAGTTCTTTGCCCAGCACCTTATCGGTAATATTTTTACCAGTGCCTACAGCAAATTTCAGCATTGATTTGCCCGATTATTTTCATACACATGAGCCTTTTGTGTTTACCGATATGAGTGATGGAGCAACCGTTCGAAATTGGAGTTTTTCAGACAATACCACCGGAGACGAAATTCAGGAAACAAGACGATTTGATATGCCTGGGGAATATCAAGCAGTTTTGGTGGTACAAAATCAATGGGGGTGTTCAGACACCCTAACTCGTTCAATAACTGTTTTTGAAGATGTTATTTTTCCGGATGTGTTTACCCCGAATAATGATGGTGTTAATGATGTGTTGGAAATAAAGCTAAGCGCCATTCAATCATACTCACTTCAGATTTTTGATCGTTGGGGAACGCTGCAGTTCGAAACCAATAAACAAGAGCAATTTTGGGATGGCACATCGATTCATGGAGATGAGGCCCCCGCAGGAACCTATTTCGCCATTTTAAAAGCATCTTCTTCTAACGACGTTTATGATACACGAAAGGCGATAACGCTTTTGCGTTGATTAATAAGTATTTGATGCTTCGGCGATATAATTCAGAATTTCT
>JBILCR010000132.1:0-5895 GCA_044353055.1 Flavobacteriales bacterium | reverse complement strand
AATACAATCCACGCTCTCGGGTTCCGAAGGCACTAAGTACTACCTTGCCGCCTGTGTAGAACTGTAATTTAAAAAACCCGGGCTGCTGATCTTCCATGAACTCAGCAGGAAAACGATAGCGATCAATCGGGCTAAGCTTTGAACCGCTCCCGCTAACGATAAAGGCGTTACCTGATTTGTTAAAGTACTGCATGTTGTGCTCATGCCCCGAAACATAAATTACCTTGTTGTAATCTTGAAGCAAAGCGAGCATTTTTCTTCGATATTTCGAATAGGCTGCATGGTCGATATCTTGTGCTAACCAGGCACGGTTTAATGCGGTGGTAAACAAACGCAGTGGACTATATTGTGCTAAAAATCTAACCGGCTGCCTCCTGTGCGCGTGACTACCGTTTGTAAACAGGGGATGATGTGCCGCAATGATAACATTCTGCCCCATTTTTTTTGAAGCATCAAGCTCTTGACGCATATTCTTCCAAAATTCTTTCTCGATTTCACGAATCCGCTTGCCCTTTAACTTTCGAGCGGCAAACCATCCACTGAAATGTAAAAACCATTGACTGTCTATTGAAATTAGTTTTATTTCAGGTCTAAGTATAATAACTTCTGGACCGGGCAAACCCGCTTGAGAAAAGAAAACCGAGCCCGCATTATTATTAATTGAGTTATTTTTCGAAAATTCATCAACAAACAATTGTTGCCTAATAACGGCATCATAACCGCCAAAACGCCCAGCTTTCCAATCATGATTTCCGGGTATCATTTTTAAAAGTCCCTTGTGCGTGCTGAATAATTCGAGCTGAGATGCAAGCTTTCGCTCTGAGATGCTTTTTTGAGGGCCTTTTTCCACCAAACCAGCAGGATAGCAATTATCACCCAGAATAAGTACCGCGCTTGACGTGTCACTAATGGCATCATACGCCATTAGATACATGGTTTCAGAAGGCAAGGTGTCTCTACCGGCATCACCTACCAAATACACTGAAAATAAGGCAGAATCCTGTTGAGCCTTAAGTAGCGTAAACGAAAAAAGCACAAAAAACAATAGCTTATTCATTGAAGTAAAGGTAGGATGAAAGCAATAAATACCACCTTGCAATTAAAGAGCAGATGTTCCCTTTGTCCTTAAATTAATTTTGAAGTTAACCAATATGCGCTAAATACAGGATAAAACCGTTACCATGTAACCAACTTATTCGACCATTCAATAGAAATTTCAAATATTAAATAGGGTCCAAACTGAGATTGCTCCGAAGGAAATATAAATAAAGCAGTAATAGTGTATTTTTGTGAAATAAGATGATGGGTAGAGGCATTGTTAACAAGGTAGTTTTCGGTCTTAACATACTGGCAGTAATTGGTTTACTGCTTTCGTTTCTTGCCCTTTACATTTCTCCCGAAACTCTTTGGATATTAGCTTTCGCCGGCTTGTGCTTCCCTTTCTTATTCATTACCAATGTTTTATTTGTTTTATATTGGATTATTATCCGCTGGAAAAATGCACTATTCTCTGGCATTCCGGTGCTTTTGGGGATAAGTCAGCTCGGATCAACTTACCAGTTTGATAAACCACAGAGCAGAGAGTCTGTTACGATGCAAAAATTATCAGATTCAACGCTACACGTTATGTCGTATAATGTGCGCCTCTTCGATTTATACAATTGGACCGAAAACAAGCTTACTCGAAATAAAATTATTGACCTAATTCGAAAGGAACAAGCCGACATTTTGTGCTTTCAAGAGTTTTATTATGATGACACCAAGTCGTTCAACACCTTGGATACCCTTTTACAAGTTCAGCCGGCCCGATTTAAACACATTGAACATACGGCAACCGTTAAAGAGGTGCACCATTGGGGCATCGCTACTTTAAGCGCATATCCTATTGTTAACAGAGGAATTATCCCTTTCAAAGATAGCACAGATAACATTTCGATTTTTACGGATATTCTGTTTCAAAATGACACCATACGTATTTATAATCTTCATTTAGAGTCGATTCGGTTCCGTAAAAAAGATTATGAGGCCCTCAAAATACTCACCGGTAATGAAGATCAAACCAATTTAGACGGTCCCCAACTTATTATTTCGCGTATGCGTCGCGCCTTTATACGAAGGGCTCGGCAAACGGATGCCATTAGAGCCCATATTAAAAACTGCCCTTACTCATTTATCGTATGCGGCGATTTTAATGACACACCAAACTCTTACAGCTATAACCAGATTTCACAAAATCTTGGAGATGCTTATCGCGAAGCAGGATCCGGATTAGGAACAACCTATGTTGGAATGATTCCCTTTTTGAGAATTGATTACATTCTTTACACAAAAGAAAAGTTTGACGCCCTCAACTTCAAGCTCATTAAAAAGAAGCTAAGCGATCATTATCCGCTCACAGCAACCTTTAAACTAAAAAAGTAGAAGCCCATCAACTAGTCGCCACGTGGATGCGCTTTTTTATAAATAGCTCTCAGTTTTTCAATGGAATTATGGGTATAAACCTGTGTGGCGCTAAGATTTGCATGTCCGAGTATTTCCTTTATCGAATTCAAATCAGCTCCTTTATTAAGCATCTCTGTTGCAAAACTATGGCGTAAGGTATGTGGACTTCTTTTTGACTGAGTACTTACCATACTGAGATATTTCTTCACAATACGGTAAATTTTCTCGGGGTACAACCTAGAACCTTTTTCATCACATAGTAGAAACAGATGGTCTGTAACCTGGCTTTGTCGTATTTTCAAATAGCTTTGTAAGGCTTCGGATAAAGCATCAAATAAGGGAATAATTCGCTGTTTATTTCGTTTGCCCGTTACTTTAATTTGACCTAAACGAAAATCAATATCATCAATCTTTAGTTCAAGTAGTTCTGAGCGGCGCATTCCAGTTCCATAGAGCAATTCAAGAATAAGATGGTCTCTAACGCCTTCAAAATTTTGAGGGAATTCAACCTTATCGAGCAACAGGTCGAGTCGATCGGCCTCTACATATACCGGCAATTTTTTTGAAACCTTTGGTGAAACTACTTTTAACATCGGATTTAACTGAATCAAATGGCTCTTCAATGCAAACTTATAAAAGGTTTTAAGTGCGGTAATTTTACGATTAACACTGCGCGCATCAAGTCCATCCTCCATGAGTTTAACAAGCCACACACGAATTTCGGGTGCTGTCAAAGAGGTAAGTTCCGAGTCGGGGTTATCTGCCTGCACAAATTGGCGCAGCTGATTTAAGTCGTTTCGATAGGCGATAACCGTATGGTTCGAAAATCTTCGTTCAAAGCGCAAATAATCCAGAAAACGTTCAATCATACGCTTTAAAATTAAGAATACATAATAAGCCCTTTAGCTTATGCACTAAAAATTATACACGTATGCGTTTTGATTAATTTTTAGATGAGACAGAAACCATCAGGATGAAATAAACCTCAACGATGAGACGGGGTTTAAAACAAAAAAGCCATTCGAATGAATGGCTTTTAAATACATATTAAATGGGATATTAGTCCTGTGGATTGCGAAACTTATTAGAATACACCGCGCGCTTAATTTCCTCGCGGCGCTCGACAGAAGGCTTAGTGAATTTTTGACGTTCACGTAATTCTTTGATAAGGCCCGTTTTCTCTACCTTACGCTTGAATTTCTTTAACGCTTTCTCAATTGATTCGCCTTCTTTTACTGGAATAATTAGCATTTTCGATTGGTATTTTATTGTTTTTGAGGGCTGCAAATATACTACAAAGCAATTTAAATGCAAACAAATAATTTGCTTTTGTCTTAATTTATTATGCCTTTTTCTGTTACTTCTTTAAATCGGCAAGTACCTTTTTTGCCTGTTCGTCCTCAGGAGCCAATGTCAGAACTTTTTCCCACCATAAAATGGAGTTCTTTTTGTCATTCCCTACCAAGAAATAATAAGCCCCTAAATACTTATACGCATCCAATAAATCTTTCTTATACTTGGTTTTCGTGGCTTCATCGGCCTCACACAATTCAATTACTTTTTCGTAAAAAGGCTTTGCCAAGCCGAGTTTAGAGTCGGGATCGAGATTCGAATTGGCCTTAGCCCTCCATGAATAGCCAGTAACCATTTTAGGTTGAGCCTCAGTTACCTTGGTGAATACCGAATCGGCGGCTCCGTAACGCTTAAGTTGAAAATAGGCCTGCCCTAACCTGAAATAATCATTAGGTAAAGGTTTACTATCGCGAATTTTAGCCTCATACATTTCAACCGCTTGGGCATAGTTTTTTTGCTTGTAATAAATGGCTCCAATGTTTGAATATAAATCGGTATTGGCATTGTCCAATTCAATAGCCTGTCTTAATTTAACAATGGCCAAAGAGTCTTTTCCATTCTCTGATAGGAGTTTACCATAATATTCAAAATCTTTGGGAAGCAACTTATTTTCAGGCTGCAGCGCCATGTAACGTTCCATCGACTCCAAACCTTTGCTAAACTCTTTAATTTCATAATAACAGTAAGCAGCAAGTCGATTATTAATATTGTAACCGGCATCTTCAACGGCAATTTTCTCCAACTCTTCAAGTGCTCCTTTAAAGTCGTTGGTTTTGTATTTGAATGCAGCATACCTTCGCTTTGCAACGATATTTCCTTTTGAAAGCTGTAAATATTTTTCGTAGTTCGCCTTTGCATCATCATAGCGCTGAGCCAATGCATACAAATCTCCAAGCTCCCTGTAAGCTGGAGCAAAGTCGGGACTGGCAGCAATAGCCTCATTATAATACTCCAACGCTCCTTTATCGCCATCTTTACCTTGATAGTTTCTGGCTCGAACCCACAATTGGCCTAAACGTAACGTAGCCGTTGGAGAATTAGGTTCAAGTTTTTTCGCCTTTTCGTAATACTTAATAGCTTCGGTTCCGTTATTGTTTTCTAAGAATGCATCTCCCTGCAAAATATACACCTCCGGATTTTTAGGCTGAAGCTTCTCGGCCAATTGCAAATATTCAAAAGCCTTCGATAAATTTTTGGGATTAATACTAATATTAGCCTCCGAAATTCGGATAAACACCTCGGCATTTTTGCCATTACCCAAATCCAACGCTTTTTTAAATGCTGCATCAGCATCTTCAGTTTTGCCATTGGTTTTGTAAACTTTACCCAAACCAATAAAGTTGAGCGGATTAGCGGGTTCGCTTTTAACTCCACTGGAAAAGATTGTCTCTGCCGAATCTATATTTTCTGCTTTCAGCAAACTTTCACCGAAATAATACCAATAATCCCCTTTCATGGGTAATTTTTGTAGTAATTGCAAATACAACGAAGACGCAGCTTCATATTGCTCGTTGAGAGTTAGTGTTTTTGCATCCTCAAGACCTTGCCCGTTGACCCGTAAATTTAATATCAACAATAAAACCGAAAAAAAAATCAAATTTCTCATTACTTAAATTTTAAAATTCATTTGAAACCTCTATAAAACGAACCGGTGTTACCGCAGGAAGTAAGCCCGATTTTAAAATGATACGCTGTCCTTTATCGCTTGCAATAAACGACGCGAAACCCGTACCAAGACGTGTACCAATTTCGCAGTTTACAATATAAATTTCGCGTTTAAAGGGATAGGATCCATCGCCAATATATTCTTGATAAGGCTGAACAAATCCATTTACTCCCTCAGGATCGTCTTTAGCAGATACGCCCATAACATGAACTCTATCTAAAAACTGTTGCGATAGGGAGTCGTCCATGTCGGAAATAAGGCCCGAACTCAATATTCCAATGGCAGACGGATGTTCTTCAACATATTTTATAACCTGCTCATTATCATCGACAGCAAAACAGTTGGCAGGCAAGGCATTCAATTTAAAATGATCCTTTATAAAACGAGCATTGCCGCTTTTATGCGACTCAAAAACAAGGAGAACAGAATCATTG
>JBILCR010000131.1:0-5909 GCA_044353055.1 Flavobacteriales bacterium | reverse complement strand
ACAAATTTTTGAAGATACGTTGTGCCGTCCATTTTCAGCGTACGCTGCTTGGGGCAGAACTCGGCACAATTCTCCGGATCGCCAAAGCTATGGCCGGTTTGAACAATGTATGAACGAATGGATTGCGTTGCGGCATCAAGCGTTACCTCTCGCGAACCCAGTTGGGTATTGATGGGATTTGCCGGATTTCCGTAGGAATAATTGCCATTCCACAATTTGTTCACTTTTACGAATGGCCGTATCGGCGTTCCTTCAACCATTTCGAACCACATGTTGATGTTCCATCCGCGTCCCACATTGGTTTCATACCCGGTATGACGGTACACAATTTCGAGCGAGTCTTTCAACAAAGGAGCAAAATCGGTAACGTCGATTTTCCACTCGCCTTTCCAGGCTTGGTTGTAGGAGTTTCCATACGGTGTAATGTAACGTGCCAGTTCAATGTTGAGTGGCAGGGTATCTTGCATACCGCGACGCTTCAAATAAATGTAGTTCAGGTAATCCCACTCGCCACAATTTTCTCCAAATGGACAACGGAAGGTTAAATTCAAAATCACTTTATGCATATCGGCTTGCGGAAACACTACCCAGGAAGGATAATCGGTAAAACCTCCACCGGTTTCGATGTGCACGCTATCATGACTTACCACAAAGGTGGTATCACCAGGAGCGGCAAAAAGTGAAACATTCAATAAAAGTAGAAACGCTGATAAAAGTCTGCACATAGCTTTCGAAAGTTAAATTTTCGCCAAGTTATGCAAGACGCTTCAAAAAACAATAAACTCTGGGTAGCAAGAATATGCAGCGGTGTCGAAACTTAACGAACCGCAATTACTTCGGAGAATTCAAACGCTGCTTTGTAAATCCCCACCTCGTCGTAGCCGCATTCGTTCCACAACTCGGGCTGCGTTCCGTGTTCGATATAACGATCGGGGATACCTAAACGCTTAACCTTTGCAGAATACCCATGATCGGCCATAAATTCGAGAACAGCCGATCCAAATCCACCCTGAATACAGCCGTCTTCGACGGTAATTACCTTGGAATGCTCTGTAAAGATTTCGTGAAGCAGTTGTTCATCGAGCGGCTTCACAAAACGCATGTCGTAATGGGCCACCGAAACTCCCTCGGTCTCCAATTTTTGAATGGCTTGGGTGGCAATGTTTCCAATGTGCCCGATGCTTAAAATGGCCAAATCGCTGCCGTCTTTAAGCTTACGTCCTTTGCCCACAGGGATACGTTCGAGCGGCGTGCGCCACTCGGGCATAACACCGTTTCCTCTCGGATAGCGTATAGACATGGGACCGGGCGTTTTGTACCCGGTAAACATCATATTGCGCAATTCCTGCTCGTTCATGGGAGCGGCCACCACCATGTTGGGCAGGCAACGCATGTAAGCAATATCGTATGCGCCGTGATGCGTAGGACCATCGGCACCTGCCAAACCGCCACGATCGAGGCAAAAAACTACGTGTAAATTTTGCAGCGCCACATCGTGCATCACCTGATCGTAGGCGCGTTGCATGAAGGTACTGTAAATGTTGCAGAAAGGAATTAAGCCCTGAGTAGCCATTCCTGCGCTGAAGGTTACGGCATGCTGTTCGCAAATGCCCACATCAAAGGCGCGGTCGGGAATTTCGCGCATCATAATGTTGAGTGAACAGCCCGAAGGCATAGCCGGCGTTACGCCAACAACGCGTTTGTCTTCTTTGGCAATTTCAACGAGTGTGTGCCCAAAAACATCCTGATATTTAGGCGCTTCGGGACCTTTGGAAGGCGATTTCAAAATCTCGCCGGTATCTTTATTGAACAAACCCGGCGCGTGCCAAAGGGTTTGATCTTTTTCGGCCAAAGAGTAGCCTTTACCTTTAACGGTTAAAACATGCAATATTTTGGGACCCGGAATGTCTTTCAAATCCTTGAAAACCTGCACCAATCGGTTTACATCGTGCCCATCTACCGGACCGAAATAGCGAAAGTTGAGCGATTCAAACAAATTGCTTTGTTGAAGCAAGGCGCTTTTTACGGCATTCTCTACTTTTTGAACAATGGCCTGCGCATTGGGGCCGAATTTCGAAATTTTACCCAACAGGTTCCAGACCTCATCTTTAACACGATTGTATGTGTGCGATGTGGTGATGTCGGTTAAGTATTCTTTCAATGCCCCTACGTTAGGGTCAATGGACATGCAGTTATCATTGAGAACCACGAGCATGTTATTAGATGTGGTTCCGGCATTGTTCAAGCCTTCGAAGGCCATCCCTCCGGTGAGTGCGCCATCGCCAATTACGGCAATGTGCTGGCGGTCGTTTTCTCCTTTAATGCGCGAAGCTACGGCCATTCCTAATGCCGCCGAAATAGAGGTTGAGCTGTGACCAACACCAAAAGTATCGTATTCGCTCTCTTTCCGCTTAGGGAAACCACTTAAGCCCTTATAAACTCTGTTGGTATGAAAGTTTTCGCGGCGACCGGTGAGCATTTTGTGCCCATAAGCCTGGTGCCCTACATCCCAAACCAACTGATCGTAAGGCGTATTAAACGCATAATGAAGCGCAACGGTGAGCTCAACGGTTCCTAAACTTGCACCAAAGTGTCCGCCTTTTACCGAAACGATGTCGATAATATACTGGCGTAGTTCGTTGGATATCTGTACTAATTCGTCTTCGTTAAATTTTCGAAGATCCGACGGAAATTCGATTTGAGATAAAAAGGCGCCGGGAGTAATTTTCATGTTAGCCTGCAAAGGTAGCAATTTGAGGTTTTAATTTTAATATAACCCATTAATTGATATTTTGTTGCATTGGATATTGATATTCTCAATAATTTGTTTGTCACTTCTGTTTTATTAAATTTAAAAACAGCCTAAGCTTCAATAATGAACAGCCTATGTTGAACGGCACATCCAATCTTGCCCGTGGGGCAGGAAGGCGAGGTGGTTTTTATCTGAATACTGCAACAAATACCCTATGATAAATCCAACAATAAATGCAATGGTTTGCCGCAGTTTATGAAGTCTGAACTTAAAAAGCAGTCGCTATTTTAGTTAAGTGCATTTTGAGCCTGTTGCATAAGTTGTTGGTTCAGGCTATCGGCGGGATTAAATTTAAGGGCCATCTTCAAATCAGAAATGGCGGTTTGATAGTCTTTTATTCGCATATAAAATTCTGCTCTTCCTGTGTAATAATATCCATTGGAAGGGTCAAGCCTTATAGCCTTTTCTATATCGCTCAGCCCCTTGTTGTTATTAAACATATTTAAATGCACCATTCCTCTTTGGTAATAGGCGTCGGGAAACGCTGCATCCAGCTCAATGCTTCGGTCAAAATCGGATAACGCTTGCTCAAAATTAAAGAGCGCAAACACTTTTTCGGATGCGGTGCCGTCATCATCTCGAAACCTCGATTGCAAATAGCCTCTGTAATAATATGCCATGGCATTGGACGCGTCTATTTCTAGCGACTTGTTTAGCGCGGCAAGTGCATTTCCGAACTGGTCTTGAAAATAAAGCATCCGTGATATTTCAATCCAGGTATTTGAACCCAGCCTTCCAGAAGTGTTTTTGATACTATTGAACGTTCGACGCGCCTTTACACTGTCGCCATTTTCCCAGTAAGCAACACCTAACTTATATGAAACATTCGTGCTTTGGGGCCATTTTCGCTCAGCCAATTTTAAATCGTCAATGGCTTTGTAAGGCTTTCCCATTTTCTGAAATGCCTCGGCCCTTAACAGCAAGATGTTTAACGTGGTATCGCCCTGAGCAAGCATGCTGTTGGCCTCAACAGCAGCACCCAAATAATCTCCTTCCTTAAGTTCATCTTGGGCTTTTGCGTGAAAATCTGGATTCTTTTTGCAAGAAATCAGAACAAAAACCCACACAATAAAAATGGCACAGCAATAAATTGCCTGAACTTTATTTGTGTTCACGTTCTGTAAGATTTATTACGGCACACTGCTTTATGTTTCTTTCACTTAAATAGCAGCGCAACGCTTGAATTTCGGTTGTATTGCCTCGCGCTTGTATCTCATTATTTTGTTCAAGCCTTGCCAAAAACGTTTGAAGCATTTCGGGGTCATTCGCCATTCTTTTTTTCTGAAATGGATTTATAAGGTGATCCACCTCTATGGGTTCGCTCTTGCCCTGCACCTTGTTTACTTTAACAAATTCGATGTTGGAATTACGATGCTGGTTTATGTGAATATCCCACGAAAAATGAAACGCCGCATTAGCCCACTGGAAACTTCCCCAATAAAGAAAAAAACAAATAGGGAGCAAAACCTGTAATGAAAAGTACAATGCCGCAATGGCAGGGAAAAGCCTCTCCATCTTATATTTTAACACAAAAACTCCGCCTGTATTGAATACCTCACCTTTGAACTGGAAAAAATCATATAAAAAATATGAAATCTTCGACACCAAAAGGTGAATGGGTTCATGAGGGAGGAAAACCGTACACATCAACATCACCAATAAAGGAAACATCCCAGTTGGAAAAATGAGCATGCCCGGCACCTGAACCCCAACTACCACCCAAAATGCCTTTCGTGAAGTGCGGGTATCCATTAAAAAATGGGGTAGAATAAAGTCGAAAAGCACTAACGCCCACGACAAGAAAATACCAATCCAAGGCTTTGAAAACAAGACATCTGCCGACCAACCAAAGGAAACAAAAACATCCTGAAGCCATAAGGTTATAGGCAGACCCGTAAAAAGCCAGTCGTAATTTAGTTTTGCCATTCCCGCGAAAAAAAACAGCATTACTACCTGCAGTTTAAAGGCTAGGAGCAACCAGTTGGGGGCATAATCAACACGTATATGGGGCTTTCTGAGTAAGTCGAGCGAAAAGAGACGGTGTGCCGGTGAAACAAGCAGCATCAATGCAATCAAAATCACAAAGGAATAATAGCTGAGATAGGCTGCCTTATCGCAAAACACTGCGTATGTAAACAATGCAATAAAAAATAGGGCCGACCGCCTGAAAAACCAACCCGCAGCCATAAAAAGTGCGGATATAATTAAGCCCGAAAACACCATCAGCATATATTCGTAAGGCAAAGGTGTTATCCACTCTAAACCCTTGAAAGGAAAATGAATAGTGGTATCTCTATACAAATTACCCACCTGACCAGAAACCATCATCACCAATGCCCAAAGTGCCATTGCCACTCCAAAACAAAGCCGAAGTGCCACCAAGGGATAGATGGAAACCGGTTGAAAAAGTTGGTTTTTTAGGGATTTTAGGGTGTGGTTCATTTAGTCCTTTATGGATTAAAATTACAAATGTTTTTTATTCTTGCTCTTGTCATTATATGGTACATCTCAATTAAGTTTGCGATGGATTAAGAAAATTGAATGAAAAAGTTCGGAATACTGATTTTTACCTCTTTGTTGTTCAGCCTACAGGCTCTTCATGCGCAGGTGAGCTTCAGACCATCGCTGTCTCTGGGCCCCTCGTTTTCTGTTTTGTCAAACAGCAAGAACGATCTTAACAACGGTTTTTTTACTTCTGGAAAAGCAGGGCTTCAAGTTGGGGCCGGCGGCACAGTAGG
The DNA here is from genome assembly GCA_044353055.1 of Flavobacteriales bacterium. Lineage (GTDB taxonomy): Bacteria > Bacteroidota > Bacteroidia > M30B66 > M30B66 > CAMCXT01. The sequence continues at coordinate 359 of JBILCR010000131.1, read as the reverse complement.
ACTGAGTGATCGACTCTTTATTCGCAGCGGGGCAAACTACTCCCGACAATCATTTTCGTTTAAAAAAAACAACGCAGCCGACCTGGATGTTGACTTTACATTTTCGCGACAGCATTTAGAATTGCCTTTATTATTCGGCTTTTCTGGCTATCTAGGCTCGCTCCTTCACCGCGAGTTTGTGGGCCTATCGTATAACATGCTTTTGAGCGATAATCTGTCCACTGATATATCGGGCGACAGTACCTCGGGTTCTGAATTTACCGTGAATATTAATGATAAGAAAAGCTCATTTTTGAACTACACTCTGGGTTTTGAGGTGGGTTCGAGCTTTAAGAACGATGGTGCTATTTTCTTTGGTT
>JBILCR010000424.1:0-5951 GCA_044353055.1 Flavobacteriales bacterium | reverse complement strand
GTAGAAGCATTCCGTGCGGCAAACGAAAACAACTTCGTTAATAAGCCTGAATGGATGATTCTTAAGGTAATTCCTGTAATTCCGCCAGAACTTCGTCCGCTCGTTCCATTGGATGGTGGTCGCTTCGCTACTTCGGATCTTAATGATTTGTACCGTCGTGTAATTATTCGTAACAATCGTTTGAAGCGTCTCATTGAGATTAAAGCCCCTGAGGTAATTTTACGTAACGAAAAGCGTATGCTTCAGGAAGCGGTTGACTCTTTATTAGACAATTCGCGGAAGTCAAATGCCGTTAAAACCGAATCAAATCGTGCGTTAAAATCACTTTCTGATTCACTCAAGGGTAAGCAAGGTCGTTTCCGTCAGAACCTTCTCGGTAAACGTGTGGATTATTCAGCACGTTCGGTAATTGTTGTAGGTCCTGAATTAAAGCTACACGAGTGCGGTTTACCGAAAGATATGGCAGCCGAACTTTTCAAGCCGTTCATTATTCGCAAAATGATCGAGCGCGGTGTGGTTAAAACGGTTAAATCGGCCAAGAAAATTGTAGATAAGAAAGAGCCTATTGTTTGGGATATCCTCGAAAATATATTAAAAGGACACCCGGTATTGCTTAATCGTGCCCCAACACTTCACCGTTTGGGTATTCAGGCTTTCCAGCCAAAACTTATTGAAGGTAAAGCCATTCAGTTGCATCCATTGGTATGTACGGCCTTCAATGCCGACTTCGATGGCGACCAGATGGCCGTTCACGTGCCACTAGGCAATGCTGCTATTCTTGAGGCTCAACTCCTCATGTTGGCATCGCACAACATCCTTAATCCGGCCAATGGTGCTCCTATTACCGTACCTTCTCAGGACATGGTTTTGGGTCTGTATTACATGACCAAAGGCCGTAAAACCGACGAAACTCGGAAGGTTAATGGCGAAGGAATGACATTCTATTCGGCGGAGGAAGTAATTATTGCTTACAACGAAAAACGCGTTGACCTTCATGCTTGGATCAAGGTTAAGGTAAACGTTAAAGAAGGCGAAATTCTCGAGAAAAAGCTCATCGATACAACGGTAGGAAGGGTATTATTTAATCAGGTAGTTCCTCACAATGTTGGGTATATCAATGAACTTTTGACTAAGAAGTCGCTTCGCGATATCATTGGTTTCATCGTGAAAGAAACGGGAATGGCTTCAACTGCCAAATTCCTCGATGATATCAAAGAACTTGGATTTACCATGGCCTTTAAAGGTGGGCTTTCGTTTAACCTTGGTAACGTAATTGTACCTGAGGATAAAGAAAAGATGATTGCCGATGCCAACCTGCAAGTGGATGAAGTATTGGCCAATTACAACATGGGCTTCATTACCAACAACGAACGCTACAATCAGATTATCGATATCTGGACGCATACCAATTCGCGTTTAACGCAGCGATTGATGAATCAGTTGGTGAACGATAATCAAGGATTTAATCCAATTTACATGATGCTCGATTCGGGGGCGCGTGGTTCGAAAGAACAAATTCGTCAGCTTTCAGGTATGCGTGGATTGATGGCTAAGCCTCAGAAATCGGGAGCCACAGGAGGTGAAATTATCGAGAATCCAATTCTTTCGAATTTTAAGGAAGGTCTATCGATTCTTGAGTACTTTATCTCAACCCACGGAGCGCGTAAAGGTCTTGCCGATACGGCTCTTAAAACGGCCGATGCCGGATATCTGACCCGTCGTTTGGTGGACGTTTCTCAGGATGTAATTATTTCTGAAGAGGATTGTGGAACATTGCGCGGTTTGATTGCTACTCCGTTGAAAAATAATGAGGAAATTGTAGAAAGCCTCTTTGATCGAATTTTAGGTCGTACTTCATTGCACGATGTGTATTCGCCTGAAACTGGCGAATTATTGGTTGAAAGCGGAAGTCAGATTAACGAAGACGAGGCACGCAAAATTGAACTGGCCGGAATTGAGGCTGTTGAAATTCGCTCGGTGCTCACTTGCGAGTCAGAAAAAGGCGTTTGTGCCAAGTGTTATGGACGTAACCTTTCCACGGGCCGCATGGTTCAAAAAGGTGAGGCTGTGGGCGTTATTGCCGCTCAATCAATTGGTGAGCCCGGTACGCAGCTTACGTTACGTACCTTCCACGTGGGTGGTACGGCATCCAATATTGCTGCATCATCTAAAGTGGAAGCCAAATTTGACGGCTTACTCGAAATCGATGAATTGCGTACCGTATCTAAGAAAGACGATAACGGAAAGGATGTTTCTATTGTTATTGGACGTTCTGCGGAGATGCGTATCATCGATCGCAGTACGATGATGATTTTAACTACGGCAAACATTCCTTACGGAGCCAGCATGTATGTTGAAAACGGATCTGACGTTAAGAAAGGCGATTTAATTTGCGACTGGGATCCGTACAACGCAGTAATTATTTCAGAAACTGCCGGTAAAATCAGCTTCGAAGATCTCGAAGACGGTGCTACTTATCGTGAAGAAAGCGATGAGCAAACCGGTTTCCGCGAAAAAGTGATTATTGAACGTAGAGATAAAACTCGTAATCCTGCTATACGTATTATGAGTTCTACCAAAGAAGTGGTGCGTTCGTACTCGCTTCCGGTAGGTGCTCACATTGTAGTAAACGACGGTCAGAAAGTTCAAGCGGGTGAAATTTTGGTTAAAATTCCACGTCAGAGTGGTAAACTTGGCGATATCACCGGTGGTCTTCCACGTGTAACCGAATTGTTCGAAGCGCGTAATCCGTCTAATCCGGCTATTGTTTCGGAAATTGATGGTATCGTATCCTTTGGTAAAGTTAAGCGTGGTAACCGCGAAATTATCGTGGAGAGCAAGACAGGCGAGCAAAAGAAATATCTCGTTTCGTTAAGCAAGCACATTCTGGTACAGGAAAACGACTTTGTAAAAGCAGGTCAGCCTTTATCTGACGGTGCTACCACTCCGGGCGATATTCTTGCTATCAAAGGGCCTACTAAAGTTCAGGAGTATCTTGTGAATGAAATTCAGGAGGTATATCGCTTGCAGGGTGTGAAAATCAACGATAAGCACTTTGAGGTAATTGTACGTCAGATGATGCGTAAGATTGAAATTATCGATCCGGGCGACACTAAATTCCTTGAAGGACAAACTGTTAATAAGCTCGAGTTTAAAGAAGAGAACGACTATATCTTCGATAAGAAGGTGATTGTTGATCCGGGTGACTCATCTACCATGAAAGCTGGCCAGATTGTTTCGGCCCGCAAGCTTCGCGACGAAAATTCTATGCTCAAGCGTAAAGACATGAAGCTCGTAGATGCACGCGATGCGGTGCCTGCTACAGGTAACCAAATTCTTCAGGGTATTACCCGTGCTTCGTTGCAGACTAAGTCGTTTATTTCGGCCGCATCGTTCCAGGAAACTACAAAAGTGTTGAACGAAGCTGCCATTTCGGCCAAGTCAGACCATCTGTTAGGCTTGAAAGAGAACGTAATCGTAGGTCACTTGATTCCTGCAGGAACCGGTTTGCGCGAATACGAAAACATCATTGTTGGTTCGCAAGACGAGTTCTCTGCATTGATGGCGTCGAAGAAGAAAATGAAAGAAGAGTCGTACCTGTAAACTGAAGCATCATGAGCGAAAATCCAGTGCCTCAGGAAGGGCAACTCAATATCGAACTGAGCGAAGAAATTGCTGACGGAATTTATTCTAACCTGGCCATTATTACCCATTCAAACTCTGAGTTTGTGGTTGATTTTATAAAGATGATGCCCGGTGTTCCGAAAGCAAAAGTTAAGTCGCGTATCGTTTTAACGCCCCAGCATGCCAAGCGTTTGTTGTCGGCTTTAAAAGATAATATCAGCAAATTTGAAGCTGTAAATGGCCCTATCAAAGTTGAAGGAGGAGCTACTGCTCCGTTCCCAATGAACTTTGGTGGTCCCACTGCTCAAGCATAGTTAGTTTGTTTTTTGTTTTTCTGAAAAGCCCCTTTTTTTAAGGGGCTTTTTTGCTTTTATATATGACATAAAAACAGTCATTAAAATATTAAATTCAAAAATGATTAATAATATGTCTTATATTAGCGATGTAATACGTCATTTAGATGCGATCGGTTGCCCATATGGATTTAGACAGCTTCTTTGTGAGTGTGGAATGTTTGCGCGACAGCCGCCTCAAGGGGATGCCACTTATTATTGGTGGTGGGAGCGATCGAGCTGTGGTGTCTTCGTGCAGTTATGAGGCGCGTCGTTTTGGTGTACACTCGGCCATGCCGGTAAAACTGGCAAAGCGCCTCTGTCCCGATGCATTAGTGATTGGAGGCGATATGGAGTTGTACAGCCGTTATTCTAAACTAGTAACCGACATTATTGCCGAACGTGCGCCGCTTTACGAGAAAGCGTCGATTGATGAGTTTTATCTTGATGTATCGGGGATGGATCGTTTCTTCGGCACTTGGAAATGGATGCAGGAACTCAAGCAGCGTGTGGTGCGCGAAAGCGGATTGCCGATCACCTTTGCGTTATCGAGCAATAAAACCGTATCGAAAATTGGTACGGGAGAGGCTAAGCCCGACGGGCAGTTGCAGATACCGGTAGGGGAGGAGAAGCCCTTTCTTTCGCCTCTTTCTGTAAACCGCATTCCGATGATTGGCGATAAAACCTATACCACGCTCTGTAGCATGGGCATCCGTAAAATTGCTACCCTGCAGGAAATGCCACCCCGCGCCATGGAGCAGGTTATGGGCCAGCACGGATTGCTTATCTGGAAAAAAGCCAACGGTATCGACGATTCGCCCGTGCAGCCCTACCGCGAGCAAAAATCTATTTCAACCGAACACACCTTCGAAACCGACACCATTGATGTGGCCATGATACGTACCTTATTGGTGGCCATGGTGGAGAAACTGGCATATAAACTTCGTAAATCGAACCGCCTAACAGGCTGCGTTACTGTTAAAATACGCTATTCCGATTTTGATACGGTAAGCAAACAGATGCACATTGCCTATACGGCTAACGATGCCGTTCTGATGGAACATGTGCGGCATGTATTTGATCAGCTCTACCGGCGCAGAGTATTGATTCGCTTGGTAGGCGTAAGGCTGAGTGCCTTGGTGCGTGGCTCGTATCAAATAAGCTTGTTTGAAGATACTCCCACTATGATTAGCCTGTATCAGGCCATGGACCGCATTCGCAACCGCTACGGAAGCAATGCCGTGCAGCGGGCCATTACACTGGGAGCGGCATTTAGGGAGTATGACTCGAAGGATTCTTCTTAAAAGACGTTGGAAAATATGGTTTTCTTTGTTTTATATGGCGTTTAAGATGTAGTTTGTCTTCCCTCAAACCTAGTATCTCGTCTGCCTCAATTCACGGATTTTGCTTCCTTCAAACCTAGTGTATAGTCTGCCTCAATCCTCGAATTTCCCCTTCAATCCTCGGATTTCAATCCTCGGATACTCCCCCCTCCATCAATCCAAACACAAAGCTCCCTCCCTCTTCGGAAATTATTTCTACAATGCCCCAACGCACAAAGCTGGCTAGGGTACGAACCACTACATAGCGAGGTAGCTTACTCCATTTAACCGCCTGGTTGAGCGAAATCCACTTGCCTTTTTGCCAGGCAGCAAGCAGCTTTTGCTCGCGGGTCGAATACACGGCGGGTCGCTCAGTACGGTCGCTCATTTTCCATAACTCTAGATGCACCGGAGATGCTAGCCTATTCGACGCTCCATAGCGTACCCAAGCTTTCCACAAATTGGGCTCGGTTTCGGCCAATACGGGCTTTGCCTTTGATTCCTCTATCTGAACTTCGAGTACCACTTTGCCTTTGAGCTCGTGTCGCGTGTATTTAGGGGTAATTTCTGGACGGCAATACACCGATGCTGCAGCCTGCAATACATAAACTTCTTCGTCGAGTCGAATGCCCGCCACGGATCCATTATCTTTTATTCCTATCAATAATACGCC
>JBILCR010000130.1:0-5955 GCA_044353055.1 Flavobacteriales bacterium | reverse complement strand
TTGAAATCCGGGGTTTAAAGAAAGCCGATCTGACTTATACAGATGCTTTTTCATCTGTGTGTTACAAAAGTGATACAGTGTATGAGCACAAAAAAGGCCTGCATTGCTGCAAGCCTTTTTGTGCTGGTGGTCCTGAAGGGAGTCGAACCCCTAACCTTCTGATCCGTAGTCAGATGCTCTATCCAATTAAGCTACAGAACCATCTTGTTTCTCTGTTAAGAGGGCGCAAATATAGAAAAATATCTGCTCGGTCTTAACGTGCGCTAAAAATTTCTTTAGGCCGGCACATCTACCGTGGCTAGGTAGCGCTCTGCATCCAGTGCCGCCATACAGCCCGATCCTGCTGCAGTTACGGCCTGTCGGTACACATGGTCCTGCACATCGCCGCAGGCAAAAACGCCTTTAACACTGGTTTTTGAGGTTCCCGGTATGGTGTGGATGTATCCGTTTTCGTCCATATCGAGCCAGCCTTTAAAAATGCTCGAATTGGGCGTATGCCCAATAGCTACGAAAAAGCCGGTGATGTTTTTAGTGAATTCCTCGCCTGTTTTTAAATTTTTAAACCGTGCACCCGTAACCGATTGACCGCCTTCAATCTCCAGGGTTTCGGTGCCCCACAACATTTCAATGTTTGGTGTATTTAGTACACGGTGCTGCATGGCTTTTGATGCACGCAATTCGTCGCGGCGCACCACCATATACACTTTGTTGCACAATTTTGCCAAATAGCTGGCTTCTTCGGCTGCAGTATCGCCTCCCCCAACAATGGCTACATCCTGGCCGCGAAAGAAAAATCCATCGCATACCGCACAGGCAGAAACACCAAACCCATTCAAACGCTGCTCGCTTTCTAGGCCCAGCCATTTGGCTGATGCACCAGTGGCAATAATTACGGTTTGTGCTTCAATAAGCTTCGTGTCATCAATCCATATTTTATGAACGCTTCCCGAAAAATCTACTTTAGTAGCCATCCCAAAACGCACATCGGTACCAAACCGTTTGGCTTGCGCTTCTAAATCTTCCATCATTTTGGGGCCATGTGTTCCATTGGGGTAGCCCGGAAAATTATCTACTTCTGTGGTAATGGTTAATTGTCCGCCCGGTTGCATGCCGGTGTATAAAACGGGTTTCATATCGGCGCGGGCCGCATAAATGGCCGCGGTATATCCCGCAGGCCCCGATCCAATGATCAAACAATCCAACTGTTCGCTGCTTTGCTCCATAGCATTATTGTATTACGATTAAAGTATCTAAAAAGTACGATTGCCCGCACCAAACGCCCAATCCACCGCTTATATTGCTCTTAATTAAAGAAGGCGACGAAAAAGGGTTGCCGTTGTTGCCACGGGCCGCCTCAAAGGTATTGTAGAAATTGTATTCGCGCGAACCAATGCTGCAAAATTTGATGTAAATGGTATCTCCAGGCAAGTAAAAGAAATTGTCCTCTATAAAGGTGTCCTGCACCCCAAAGGGTTTGGTTGATTGTCCCGTAAAAAACGTAATGGTGCGTCCGTTAATAAATTCATCATTGGCTATTTGGCCATTCACCGGAAAATATTGCGGTTCGCCGTTGCGTTTTGAATATAATCGGTAGGCATTTCCGAAGGTATCGGGGTCGGTGTATTGTATATAAGCAAAGCCTTGCGAATCGGCTTCGGCATCAAAAACATTGAGGCCAAAGTACAAAGAATCTACCGGAACGGGCGGAGGAATGGTGGTTGAAGAATAGGCCGTTTGGCCCAAAGCCCGTACTTCGAGGCTGTATGTTTTACCTACCTCTCCTGTTATTACTGATGAAGTATAATAGGCAAACGGATATTCGAAAGGATTGATAATGAAATCAAGTGTATCGGTTTGTACCCCATCGCTAACAATTACTATGGCATCACGCACAATAAAAGTGTCGAGCAAACTAATTACATCAGTGGGAAAGTTCGCGAAAAATCCCCTGTTTTTGGTAATAAGAATGCGCGGTGGGGCACCTGGCTCAATAATGCCTTCCACCACAAGAGATGTACCGCTGCTTTCGAGTTCAATATCAATCTCGCGCTCGCACGAAAACAGGGCAAAAACGAGTGTAATAAATATAGTACTGATAAATAATGTCTTTCTCATTAAAAACTAAAATTGTAGGTTACCGAAGGAATAATAGGAAACAACGATACCATTTTGGCCGTGTTTTTAAAGGTGCCCTGACTCAAGTCTCCCTCGGGATCGAGGTAAATGAAAAACGGATTTAAGCGGCTGTAAACATTGTACACTGAGAAGTTCCAGCTCGAGCGAAATTTTTTATCTTTTTTACCGGTCCAGGTGGCCGATAAATCCCAGCGGTGATAGGGCGGCATACGGTAATTGTTGCGTTCGCCGTACTGCAGCACCGGACTCCCCTCGAAGTAATATATATTGGTAGGCAGCCACATTAAATTGCCTGACGCATATACAAAAACAGTCCCAAACGACCAGCGCTCGTTGAGGTCGAAGCTCAGCACCAGCGATAAGTCGTGGCGGCGGTCGTAACGGGCGTAAAACGTTTTGCCTTCGTTAAGTTCGGGGAATGTACGCTCGGTCCATGAGAGCGTATAGCCCAGCCAGCCCGATAGCTTTCCATACGATTTTTTGAGGAAGAATTCGGCACCATAGGCCTTGCCGCTGCCAAAGGTGAGGAAGTTATCTACGTTATCGTTAACGCCACTCGAGGGCAAGGTGCCGTCTTTAAACTCCACCTGATTTTCCATCTCTTTATAATAAACTTCAACAGAGCTCTCCCAAGTGTTTTTAAATAAATTGCGATAATATCCCAGTGAGTACTGCGTGCCAAACTGCGGGCGTACCAACTCGGTTGACGGGAACCATAAATCGGTAGGCAAACTTTGATTGGCCAACGAGGTGATGTGCACGTACTGGTAGTTTTGGGTGTACGAAGCTTTTACCGATGATTTTTTATTGATGGTATAGCGCATCATAAAACGCGGCTCAATGTTGGGGTACGTTTTAATTTCATCGCCTTTTGCGTACACCACCGAATCTACCGTGGTGCCCAAATCGTTTTTTAGATAACGGGTAAACGGCCCCACATGCGAAAACATCGAACCCCGTAATCCGGCATGAATGCGCAGTTTATCGGTAATATCGTAATCGTCTGAAAGATATACGGCTGCTTCGTGGGCATAAATTAATTCGGGCGGCCCGAGCTGAAACTCTTCGTCGAGCAATTCGCCACTTACGTTGTTGGGCGTAAAGCGATGAAAAATATAGTTAGCGCCAAATTTTACATTGTGCTGGTAAGTAGGGTACCAGGTAAAATCGGTCTTGGCATTATAGTCGCGGATGCCCGAATATACCTTGAATTTAAAGGCTGTTTGCTCTACGTTCGATTCAAAATTATAGTCGGAGAAAATGAGCGAGGTATTACAAAAGAGCTTGTTCGAAAACAGGTGATTCCAACGAGCGGTAACGGTGGCATTACCCCAGGGTATGCGGATATTGAAGCCACTGTCGGTGCTTTTAAACGAAAAAACATCGCGGCCAAAATAGCCTGATAAAAAGAGGCGGTCGTTATCCGAAAGTCGGTAGTTTACCTTTGCATTTACATCGTAGAAAAAGTAGCCCGAACCTTTAGTAGGCGAGGTAGGTTTAACAAACGGATTTATGAGTACATCAATATAGGTTCGTCGTGCCGATACAATAAACGATGAGGTGTCTTTTTTAATGGGCCCCTGCACGGTGAGGCGCGAGGATATTACACCCAATCCGCCATCTACCTGAAGTTTTTTAAAATTCCCCTCCTTCATTCCTATATCTAACACCGAAGCCAATCGGCCTCCGTATTGTGCCGGCATACCGCCTTTATGCAGATCCACTGTTTTAACAGCATCGGAGTTGAAAACCGAGAAAAAACCAAGCAAGTGTGCGGCATTATATACCACCGCTTCGTCGAGCAATACCAAGTTTTGATCGGGCCCACCGCCACGAACATAAAGGCCCGTATTGCCTTCGCCCGCATTTTTAACACCCGGAATAAGCTGCACAATTTTTACCAGATCGACCTCACCGAAAAAAGCAGGTAATTTTTTCATTTCCTCCACCGATACCTCCACACGCCCCATATCGGTGCTGTTCAGATTGTTTTCGATTCGCGTATCGGTAATCTCGATTTCTTTACCCTGAATTGACTTACTTTTTAAGCTAATATTGAGACGGTAATCGGCTTTAAGACTAATTTTTTCGGAATATTCTTCGTATCCAATAAACGATACGCTTACCGTTACAGTGCCTTCGGGTGCACTTACCGAAAAAAATCCATAGGTATTGGATGCGGAGCCTTGTTTGGTTTCGACCACAACAACGTTGGCGCCGGGCATGGCCTCGCCGGTTTCGGCATCTTTAACATAGCCACTTATGGTAAATTTCTTTTGGGCTTGCAACGCCAGGCCCACGAATAACAGAATGATAAATAGTTGATTTTTAAATGACATACTTAATACGTGTGGGTAGCCAATAATACCAAGGTGCAGGCAGTTTCGGTATGAATACCTGCTGCACGGGCTTGTTCTTCGAAAATGGGATTTTCGGTACCCGGATTAAAGATTATTCGGCGCGGATGAAGGGATATGAGTGGTTGTATGAGTTCGGTTTGCCGTTCCGGCCCTATGTAGAGAGTTATTGTATCAATACTATTTGGCTTGGGTAGCGTGGTTTCAATCGCTACATCGGCAACAGTTCCTTTTTTTAAGCCGAAAGCTAACACGCTGTGATCGTGTGAGCGAAGTTGTGTAATGGCTTTGAATGCGTAGCGTTCTGGGTTGGTGCTTGCACCTACCACTAAAGTAATGTTGTTTTTAAGATTTTCAGAGTCCATCTTTTCGGGCTGCAAATATCCGCTATTAGCGGTTAAAATGCATGATAAAAATCACGCATGCAGCCAAAATAACACCAATTACCAACCAATTGTTTAAAGCCCCATTTCAATCTGAAACCGCCACTGTATGTTGCGAGTGTTCATAGCTTTGGTAGCCGCATCGGTAAATGTCTCGTAGGTAATATCAGTCTGCAGTTTAAGGCGATGGCCTTTGAGGTATTTAGAGAAACAGAGTGCGTAATTATCCCGAATGTCTTCATAGTTGCGAATTTCCTCATCGGGGCTGATACGGGCATAACGGGCTGCAATTTCGAAGCTGTTTTTAAACAAGTAGCCGCTTTGTAGCAATAGGCCGTAACCCTGATATGTATATCGGTCGATTTCGCCTTCCATAAACGTTACCGGACTGGTGGTGGCTGCACGATCAATGTATTCGCCATAAAGCGAAAAGCCTCTGTATTTAAAGATGAAATCACTGATAAACGTATTGATGTTGAGTGGCGAATTCAATAATCCTCCTAACTGACCTCCTGTGCGAACCGAACCCTCATTATAGCTCCAGCCCGAGGCAATGCTCAGTTTGGGCTTAGGCTCTCGGGCCAGGTCGGCTTCGGAGTAGTCGCCCCGTTTATCGAATGCGCCGAAAGGTAGAAACTCCACCCGGCCTGTGTAGCACAATCCAGCATTAACTTTCGAAAAGCCAAGCACGCCTTCGTTTCTGCCTTCGCCCGAACTCAGTGCCGTACGTATTATCCAGAGGGGCTTTCCGGTGTTAAATTGGTAGGCGGCAAAAACACCAAAGTCGCGGTCAATATTAAACGTGGCGTTTACCAGCGAGCGGTCGGCAAATTGCTGCTCGCCCGAAGAAACTACACGCTGGCGGTTTCCCGGCAATTTGCCTTGACCGAGGCCAAGTGTCCAGTGCGCAGTGGGTCGGTAAAAAATCATGGCATCACGCAATACATTGGGCACTCCGCTGTTATCCCAGTCCTTATCGGATCGACTAAAGCTTAGTTGCAAAGCATAAGTCCACCTCGGATTAAACACAAAGCCATCGAAACGTAACCTGGCGCGGCGCACCCTGAAATCTGTTTCTG
>JBILCR010000002.1:0-19646 GCA_044353055.1 Flavobacteriales bacterium | reverse complement strand
TTTCATCTCCACCGCTCGGCGGCGCAATGAGGTGTGAATGATATAGGTGATAAACTGTGATGGATTAAACCCGATTTCGGCTGCCTGATGAAAAAAGAACGAACTGGGCATCATGCCCGAAGTGGTATTGGGGTCGTTGAGGAAAATGGTACCATCAACTTTGATAAATCCGTCAATACGCGCATATACGCCAAAACCAAGTTTTGAAAATAATTGCGTACAGCTTTCGCGTATGCGCTCCAAATCGGCATCAGGTAATTCAATGGGTGTAATTTTACGCGATAAGCCGGGCAGGTATTTCGAGCGGTAATCAAAAACCTCTTTGCCTTTGCGAATCTCGGTGGGAGGCAAACAAACCGGATTGCCGTTCATATCTTCAATAACTATAGACGAAAATTCTTTGCCTTCAATAAATCCTTCAAGGATTACTTCGGCTTCGGCATCGAGAGATTCGAGGCAAATTTCAGTTTCGCTTTGTTGGGTAAATGTCTGTGTTATGAATTGTTTTAGCGCATCGGGATGATGAATAATTTTCGATCCAACGCGCAACGGAATCCCAATTCCCTCACGAATATCGCAGGTAGTACGAATCCACTCGTTTTGAGATTTCGCATCCATAACCTTCCATTGTTCATCGGTAAGGCAGCGCACAAATAAACTTTTATCGATGGCGGCAGCCAGTGTCGATGCATCAGGTTGATGAATGACCGATACTCCAATGGAAGAACCTTGTGTGGGCGATTTTACCACAAGCGGGAAACCGATTTCACGTTCGGCCTTCGCCAAAATGGAAGCAGCATCACGTTTATTAAACCATGATTTTCTGTCCACAACAAACCAGGCAGGCGTTGGAAATCCGGCCTGTTCCATAAGCTGCTTTTGAATTACCTTGCTGATGCCGATGCTGCTCGAATAAATTCCGCTTCCGGTATAAGGAATGTCATAGTATTCGAGCAAACCTTGAATGCGCCCATCTTCGCCGTAAGGTCCGTGTAAACATAAAAATGCTACATCAATAAGCAAATTCAATTCACTTGGCTCCACAATGCGGCCCAGCTTTGAGGCTTCCGCTTTCTGATCTAAACCTAACAATGATTCGGCATACACCTGAAATTCGCCCTCACTCTGCGGAACTGCCGCCGGATCGGGATAAAAATCGCGGATACTGCCTTTGTAAATGTATTGCCAGTCGAGGAGTATAAACTGATTAAAACTATCAATAAACAGCGGAACCGCTTCGAATAAACTCTTGTTCAGATTATCGTAAACCGTTCGGCCACCAGCAAACGAAATCTCGCGCTCTTTCGACCTACCGCCGAAAATTATTCCAACTTTTAATTTCATGAAAGTCATGTTGAATGATCGTAAATCTAAAGGTAATTGAAGCAGCGAAACGCTCCTCAACGGCTAACTTTTCAAGAAATTCAGGTTAATAACAATGCGTCATAGCATTGCATGATGCCAATTAATTGCCTACATTTAAACGAACCTCAAAGGATTAATTAAATATCTAATAATCAATTATATAAAATCCTTAAGAATTGCAGATCAATAGATTTTTAGCATAACGATGAGGTATAAAGGAATCATGGGAAAGAAATCAAAAAAAAATAAAAATGCCGTTCAAAAGCTCTTACTCGAAGAAGTTATGGCCTATTTCAAGGCCGAGCCGAGAGCTTTACACAATTATAAGCAGGTTTGTGCCGGACTTGAAATTCAAGATTCGGTCGACCGGCTGCAGGTGCTTGAATTGCTTGAGGCATTAGTGCATCAGGGACATTTGGCCGAGCCCGAAACCGGTCGTTTTCGTTATGTGCATGCAGAGAGCAGCGCAATTGAAGGCAAAATTGATATGACCAATCGCGGTGCTGCTTATTTAATTAGCGCCGAACTGGATGAAGACGTTTACATCAGAGAGCACGACATGGGCAATGCCCTGCACGGCGATTTAGTGAAGGTGAAACTTTATGCGCGCCGCCGAGGCCGCAAACTTGAAGGCGAAGTGTTAGAGATTGTGCAACGCGCCAAAACCGAGTTTGTAGGAATTGTAGAACTCAGCCCGAAATTCGCATTTGTAGTTCCCGATTCGTCAAAAATGCCGGTGGATATTTTTGTGGCACTTTCTGATTTAGGCGGTGCCAAACAAGGCGATAAAGTGGTGGTGCAAATGCTCAACTGGCCCGAACATGCCAAAAATCCGTCGGGCGAAATTGTGCGCGTTTTAGGCAGACCGGGCGAGAACAATGTAGAGATGCACGCGATACTTTTGGATTACAATCTGCCGATTGATTTTCCCGAGGCTGTTGAGCGTGAGGCCAATGCCATACCAATGGACATTCCGGCTGCTGAAATAAACAAACGCCGCGACTTTAGAGATGTGGTAACGTTTACCATCGACCCGATGGATGCCAAAGATTTTGATGATGCACTCTCTATCCGCAAGCTCGAAAACGGCAATTGGGAAATAGGTGTGCACATTGCTGATGTTTCGCATTACGTAAAGCCGGGCAGTTTGCTCGAAGAGGAGGCTTACAAACGCGCTACTTCTGTGTATTTGGTAGATCGCGTGGTTCCAATGCTGCCCGAGCATTTGTCGAACGGAGTGTGTTCGCTCCGACCCAATGAAGAAAAGCTCACTTATTCGGCGGTATTTGAAATGGATGATGAAGCCACGGTTCATAACCAGTGGTTTGGACGCACGGTGATTCGCTCGCAGCGGCGTTTTGCATACGAAGAAGCACAATCGGTAATTGAAACTGGTGAGGGGGATTTAAAAGAAGAAATCCTCACGCTCAATCGTCTTGCACGCGTTCTGCGAGCCAATCGTTTTCATCGCGGTGCTATTGCCTTCGATAAAGTGGAGGTAAAATTCAGGCTCGATAAACAAGGCAAACCGTTGGGGGTGTATTTTAAAATTCAGCAGGAAGCCAATGAACTTATTGAAGAATTTATGCTACTTGCCAACCGAAGCGTAGCCGAATTCATAGGTAAACTAGGCCAAGAAGGCGACAGAACAAAAAAAGCCCATACATCAGTGAAGCCTTTTGTGTACCGCGTTCACGATAAACCCGACCCCGAAAAGCTGAACGAATTTGCCCGTTTTGCAAGTCAGTTTGGATATAAACTTAAATTTCAGTCGGAGGCGCAAATAAGCAGCAGCCTAAACCAGCTCATGCAACAAGTTAAGGGCAAGGGTGAACAGAACGTAATCGAAACACTGGCCATTCGCACCATGGCAAAGGCCATTTACACAACCAAAAATATCGGGCATTACGGATTGGCATTTAAGCATTACACGCATTTTACCTCGCCCATTAGGCGCTATCCCGATGTTATGGTGCACCGTCTGCTCGAGGCCTACCTCAACAAAAGCCAGTGGGAAGGACAAAGTGAATTGGAGTTCCGCTGCAAGCACTCGTCTGATATGGAAAAGCTGGCTTCTGAAGCAGAGCGGGCATCCATAAAATACAAGCAGGTTGAATTTCTGAAAGATAAAATTGGCGAAACCTTCAAAGGTGTAATCTCGGGTGTTACTGAATGGGGGATGTTTGTGGAGGTTATCGATAATAAATGTGAAGGTTTGGTTCGTTTGCGTGATATGCAGGACGATTTTTACTCATTCGACGAAGAAAGTTACAGCATTGTGGGAAAGCGCTATCGCAAACGGTATCGCTTGGGCGATGAAGTAATGATTACCGTTAAGCGCGCTGACCTAGTGAAGAAGCAGCTCGATTTCTCCTTGTTTGAGGACGATTTATACACAGCACCAAAGCCCATGAAGACGGCCGGAAAGAGAAATAAATTTCGTGGTAGGTGATTTAGAGCCGAAAGGGTAAAGGGGCTTTCTGCCCCGGGACTGAAGTCCCGGGATTGAAAGCCAGGAATAAAAAAGGGTTTTCTTGTGAAGAAAACCCTTTAACGTACCCGGGACGGGAATCGAACCCGTACAGCCGCAATGGCCACAGGATTTTAAGTCCTGCGTGTCTACCAGTTCCACCACCCGGGCGGCCGCTGCAAAAGTAAAAAAACAATTGTTTAATTAGCGATGTAGGCAAATTATTTACAGGATACGTCATTTCGACGCCCTCAAATCATATCTTAAAATTTGTAAATGAACTATTTATATTTTTTATCAGAAGGCAATTTTGCCTTCTTTCTTTCGGGCGACTCATGAAAATAATACCTCAAATCGGCGGTGAGATAGGTGCCACGAATGGGAGCTACAATACTTGAAATTACAGTTTGATTTTGAGTGTAATCAACGGCGAGTTCGTAAATCGGAAAGAACGGGCGGTTAAACGAGGCTCCTAAGTAAAAATAGCCGCTTCGCACACTTCGGTATTCCACGCCTGTTTGTGCTAATAGTCCGGGATTAAAGCTTATTCTGCGTCCGGCATAAACATACAATGGCTCGCTGGGATTGATTACATCCGAAGGGAAAATGTTCATACAAAAGCCCGTGCCTACATTCATATACATGCGCTCAGAAAGGCGCACAAAAAACAATCCCGCCAGGGGCAATTCATAGCCAATAATGCGCAGTCGGTTGTTTGATGGGGTATTTTGAAAATCGGAGGAAATATTCAAATTACGTCGGCAAAAATTAATACCGAATTCCAGCGAGAAATTCTTTTCAAATCCTTTTCTAATGTTCATTCCGGCAGTGTAACCGGTGCTTTGAACCACATTTACTACCATACCCGAATTCAAGTTGCTGATTTCTTGAGGCCCAGTGCCAAAAAGTGGAGCTGTAATAATGGGCTTAATTTGAAAACCTACGGTGGTTACTTTGTTTTGTGCGCACAACAAATTACAGCATAGCCCAAATGCAATTAAAATTCTTAGCCTGTGATTCATAACATTAGCGCATCCATTATTTTTCGGGTGGCACCCGTATTTTTCATAACAAATTTACGCGCATTTTCGCCCATTGAAAGAACGGAATGGTCCCGAAAGCGGCTGATGGCATCCGTAAACTCGAGTTTGCTGCTCACTTCTAATGCACCGCCGGCATCAATAAGCCCTTGCGCCTCCGGAAACTTATCGTGAAGCGGGCCAAAAACAACCGGAATTCCGAATGCGGCGGGCTCAAGAATATTATGCAGTCCGCTTCTAAATCCACCTCCAACATAAGCAATGTGCGCCTTATTGTAGATATGCATCAGCATTCCAACATTGTCGATGATAAGAACGTTGCCCTTATTCATGTTGCCCTTGATCCATGACGAATATCGAACTGATGATCCGTTGCAGCAGTTTTCGATTTCAAGCAATCGCTTTTCCGAAACGTGGTGCGGGGCTATAATCAGCGCGAAATCTGTTGCATTCCAAGGAAACAAAACGGCTTCGTCTTCGGGCCATGTGCTTCCGGCAACCCACACGTTACGGCCATTTATCCATTGATCAATGAACTTAATTTCTTTGGCTTCGGATGCATTTTGCGCAACCCTGTCGTAACGGGGGTCGCCGCTAACCAAAACTGATGATATACCATGTTCTTTCAACACCCTTTCTGAAGCATCATCCTGTACATGCAGCATCTCAAATAAAGCAAGTTGCTTTTTAAACCATTGCATACCCCACTTAAAGAAAAGTTGGTCCTTCCTAAATCGGCCGGCAACCAGGAATAATTTACAGCCTTGTTTATGGGCCTCTGCCAGGTGATTGAACCAGAATTCATATTTTATTAATATAAGAATCTCCGGCTTGACAATAGAAATAAACCGTCGTGCATTAGCGGGGGTGTCGGCCGGCAAATAGCACACTACATCAGCTAAAGCATAATTCTTGCGAACTTCGTATCCCGAAGGCGAAAAAAAGCTTAACACAATACTTACGTTTGAATGCTCTTTTTTTATAGCCTCAATTACGGGTCGTGCCTGTTCAAATTCGCCCAGCGAAGCGCAATGCACCCAAACTATCTTTGCACCCACGGGCAAGGCCTGCATTTTTGGGCTTAAATCAACAAAAAGCAATTTACGACCTTGATGCCACAGCTTAGCTTTTGCGTTAAACAACGCAAATATCCTTATGGCAATACTATACAGCCAAATACTTATGGTATAAATGCCGCGCAATTAATAGAAATAAAATTCATCTGGCTTTCGCTCGTAAAGCGGAATAATCCACCCCACTTTTAAAGCAAATATACCATCATTTCGTTTTGAGGGATCGCCTGCATTTTGATCGTAATTAAACGACCGTCTGTTTTGTGTTTGAGCCATAAGGTATTCAACCTGAGCAAAAAAATTGATCCTTCGGTTATTCGACAAAAAAGAATAACCTATTGCCGGAATGACATAAGCTCCGTTGCTAAGCCTGTCGTATCCTTTAATATAATCTTTGGTAAGCTGCGGAATATTGGCATTGCGTTGATACTCGAGCCGTATTTTATGCTGCAAAAACCCTAAACCAAGGGTTAAAAATGGTCCTGAATTTTGGTTAGGCCCCCAAACAGAAAACAATTTACCCAATCGAACATCGCCATTAAATCCGCGCAACTGATAGCGCACATCGTAGAGCGTTCCGTCGGCTCCGATTAGAAAATCGCCAGAGGTTAAAATCCCCTCAAGCATATTGGTTTCCTTTACATTGGAACCAAACAAAAAATGCGCATTGGCACCAAAAAGCAAGCCCTTAGGATTTTTATATAAAAAATCTAGGCCTACCGTAGTAAATTGGCCAAAACGCTTTGCCATATCGGACACTGGAATACACCACCCCACATTGGGAATAACCATGGGCGCCTTAATCAACGAATCGCGCACATTAACTTGAGCAAAAGGTATGTTGAGCAGTACAATGCAGAAATAAAACGTCAAAAAACAGCGTTTCGCCATAGTGCACAAATATATAGATGTTTTGTTGTTTGGGCTTAATCTCACGCTTTTGTAAATCTGTGTATATTCGCAGCAAATATATTGCGATGAATCCGATACAGATGGTCGATCTCAAGGCTCAATACTTGAGAATGAAAGATGAAGTGGATGCCGCCATCCACGAGGTTATTGATTCTACTGCGTTCATTAATGGACCTGCAGTTCAGTTCTTTCAAAAAGAACTTGAAACCTATCTCGATTGCCGCAATGTTATTCCTTGTGCCAACGGAACCGACGCACTTCAAATTGCCATGATGGCTTTGGGGTTCAAACCTGGCGATGAAGTAATTACTGCAAGCTTTACCTATGTAGCCACTGCCGAAGTAATTGCATTGCTAGGCTTAACGCCCGTTTTAGTGGACGTACATCCCGAAACATTTAACATTGACCCCGAAGCGGTTGAACGAGCTATAACACCAAGAACGGTAGCTATTGTACCGGTTCATTTGTTTGGCCAATGTGCGCCTATGGAGCAGTTGCTGGAAATTGCGCGTAAGCATAACATTCACATTATTGAAGACACTGCACAGGCTATTGGCGCTGAGTACCGTTTTAATGATGGCACGGTTCGAAAAGCCGGAACGATGGGTACCATTGGCGCAACCTCGTTTTTTCCTTCAAAAAATTTAGGGTGCTACGGAGATGGGGGAGCTATTTTTACGCAAGACGATGTCTTGGCTGCAAAAATAAGAATGATTGCCAACCATGGACAAAGAGTGCGTTACTACCACGACGAAATTGGAGTTAATTCGCGACTTGATACCATACAGGCGGCAATTTTAAGAGTTAAATTGAAACAATTAGACGCATACGCCGAGCGTCGAAATGCGTTGGCCAAACGATATGATGAAGCCTTTTCGGAACTACCCTTTTTAAAGGTTCCTAAACGCAGCCAATTCTCCACACATGTATTTCACCAGTACACGCTCCTCACGGAGGGTATTGATCGGGAATCATTAAAGAAACATCTTGAAGGAGCGCAGGTTCCTGCGATGATTTACTATCCCGTTCCTTTACATATGCAAAAGGCCTATACCAGCGAACGCTACTCAGAAGGGGCGTTCCCTGTTACTGAGGATCTTTGTGCTCGGGTAATTTCGCTGCCCATGCATACCGAGATGCAAGAAGATCAATTACAGCATATCATCGAAACGGTGTGTAACTATAAACATTAGAAATTGTGAAACGAATTGCAGTCATTGGAACAGGATATGTTGGCCTAGTTACAGGTACTTGTTTGGCCGAAACAGGCAATAATGTTCTTTGCGTTGATATTGATGAACACAAGGTAAATAAACTCAAATCGGGCAGCATTACCATTTATGAGCCCCAGCTGGACGTTTACTTTGAACGCAATCTTAAACAGGGCCGACTAACGTTTTCAACACAGTTAGCCGATGCGGTAAATCATGCCGAGATTATATTTTTGGCACTACCAACGCCTCCGGGCGAAGACGGATCGGCTGATTTATCATATATACTTGGCGTAGCCAAGGAAATGGGGCATCTATTACAAAGCGATTACAAAATTATTGTCGATAAGAGTACCGTACCGGTAGGAACTGCCGAGAAGGTTCATCAAGCCATTGCAGAACATGCTAAAGCCGATTTTGATGTAGTCTCGAATCCTGAGTTTTTAAGAGAAGGTTTTGCGGTTGAAGATTTCATGAAGCCGGATCGCGTGGTGATTGGCACCAGTTCGGCGCGTGCCCGTAAAATTATGGAAGAGCTATATCTTCCCTTTGTGCGCCAGGGAAATCCAATTTTATTTATGGATGAGCGTTCGGCTGAACTTACCAAGTACGCGGCAAACAGCTTTTTAGCCATGAAAATTTCGTTTATGAATGAGATGGCAAACTTATGCGAGTTGCTTGGTGCCGATGTGGATCAGGTTCGTATTGGCATCGGTTCTGACCAACGCATTGGAAAGCGCTTCCTTTTTCCTGGAATTGGTTACGGTGGCAGTTGTTTTCCAAAGGATGTAACTGCTCTGGTAAAATCTGCCAATGAAGTAAACTTTGATTTTAGGATTTTAAAGTCGGTAATGCAGGTAAACCATGAACAGAAGAGTATTTTGCTGCCGCGCATTAAACAGTTTTTTAACGGCGAATTAAAAGGCAAACGCATAGCTATTTGGGGCTTGGCTTTTAAACCCGATACCGACGATATTCGCGAGGCTCCAGCGCTTCATATCATTGATGCGCTGATAGAGGAAGACGTTCAGGTGCTGGCATACGATCCCGAAGCCATGGAAAATGTGCGAAAAGTATACGGCAACCGAATTACTTTTTCTGAAAATCAATATGCCGCGCTCGAAAATGCAGATGCTTTGGTAATATGCACTGAATGGGCCGCATTTAGAAATCCTGATTTCGAGAAAATGCATGCCGCAATAGGCCATAAGGTTATTTTTGATGGCCGAAACCTGTATTCTTCAGAACAGATGAAGGAGGCTGGTTTGGCCTATTACAGTATTGGTCGCAAACCCGTTAAAACATCAAAATAATGGCAGATATTCAAGGCAAAAGAGTACTAATTACGGGCGCTGCAGGTTTTCTTGGCTCGCATCTCTGCGATCGTTTTATTGCCGAAGGATGCAAGGTGGTGGGAATGGACAATCTCATTACAGGCTCTTTAAGCAATATCGAACATCTTTTTGGCAACGAATATTTTGAGTTCTACCACCACGATGTTTCAAAATTTGTGTTTGTTCCCGGCGAACTCGATTATATTCTTCATTTTGCCTCTCCGGCAAGCCCCATCGACTACTTAAAAATCCCCATTCAAACCTTAAAGGTGGGATCGCTTGGAACCCATAATTTATTAGGTCTGGCCCGAGTTAAAAAGGCTCGTATGCTCATTGCATCTACCTCCGAAGTTTACGGCGACCCAACAGTACATCCGCAAAACGAGGATTACTGGGGAAATGTAAATCCTATTGGCCCGCGCGGTGTGTACGACGAAGCAAAGCGTTTTCAGGAAGCCATTACCATGGCCTATCATACCTTTCACGGCTTAGAAACACGCATAGTTAGAATTTTTAATACGTATGGTCCGCGCATGCGCTTAAACGACGGCAGAGCGCTTCCTGCATTTATGGGCCAAGCGCTTCGAGGTGAGGATATCACAGTGTTTGGTGATGGTTCACAAACCCGATCCTTTTGCTTTGTGGACGACTTAATTGATGGCATTTACCGACTGTTGTTGAGCGATTATGCGTACCCGGTTAACATTGGAAATCCAGATGAAATTTCGATTCGCGACTTTGCCGAAGAAATTATTCGACTTACTGGCACCCAGCAAAAAATCATTTATAAACCCCTTCCCACCGACGACCCTAAGCAACGACAGCCCGACATTTCAAGGGCAAAAGAACTGCTTCAATGGGAACCCAAGGTAAGCCGCTCCGAAGGGATGAAAAAAACCTGGGAGTATTTCAAAACCTTGCCGGAGTGGGTAATCACCCCCCGCGAATTTCAATCTACCTAAATGACAGACACCTTGTATAAAGCACATCCTACAGCGGTTATCGACGAAGGCTGTAACATTGGCGAAGGTACCCGAATATGGCACTTTTCGCATATCATGCCCGGCTGCACTATTGGAAACAATTGCAATATTGGTCAAAATGTGGTTATATCTCCCGAAGTGGTTTTAGGAAATAACGTTAAGGTGCAGAACAACGTATCTATTTATACCGGCGTTACCTGCGACGATGATGTTTTTCTTGGACCGTCAATGGTTTTTACCAATGTTATAAATCCGCGAAGCGCGGTGAATCGGCGCGATGCATACCTCAAAACGCATGTAGGAAGAGGAGCTTCTATTGGCGCTAATGCCACCATAGTTTGCGGTCATGATATCGGAGCCTTTGCCTTTATTGGTGCGGGTGCTGTTGTTACTAAAAACATTCCCGATTACGCCTTGGTAATTGGCAATCCTGCGCGTCAAACCGGCTGGATGAGCGAATACGGCCACAAACTTAAATTTGATGCCGATGGAACTGCAGAATGCCCCGAAAGTAAGGAGCGCTACAAGCTCGAAAACAATAAGGTGAGTAAAATACAATCGGTATAGATTATGGTTCATTCAGAAAAAGTACGTTTTGCCGTTTTGGGCGCCGGACATATCGGTAAACGACATGCCGAAATGATTCGTAGAAACCCATCTGCCGAACTCATAGCTATTGCTGATGTTCAACCTATCGAAAATTTAGGCATTCAGGATTTAGGTGTACCCTACTTCAACTCGGCCGAAGCCTTGTTTGCCTCGGGGCTCGAATTTGACGTGGTAAATATTTGTTCGCCCAACGGCGTTCATGCCGAACATTCATTACTTGCCCTCGAACATCGAAAGCATATCGTTTGCGAAAAGCCCATGGGGCTCTCGAAGGCCGAATGCGAACAGGTAATTTTTAAGGCCCTGCAGGTTTCGCGTCAGGTTTTTTGTGTAATGCAAAATCGCTATTCGCCACCATCACAGTGGATAAAGGATGTAATTGACCGCCAGCTTTTGGGTGAGATTTACATGGTGCAGGTTAACTGCTACTGGAATCGCGACGAACGCTATTATAAAAAAGGCACATGGAAGGGGGTTCAGCACATGGATGGAGGAACCTTATTTACTCAGTTCTCTCACTTTATTGATATTATGTATTGGCTCTTTGGCGATATTGATGAAATACAGGCCAAATTTGCCGACTTTAATCATAAAGATCTTACCGATTTTGAAGATTCGGGCTTAGTAAACTTCCGTTTTGTGAACGGAGGTATGGGTTGCATTAATTATTCCACTTCGGTTTGGAACCAAAATCTCGAAAGCTCACTCACCGTAATTGGAGAAAAAGGAAGCATAAAGATTGGAGGCCAATATATGAACGAAGTAGAATATTGCCATATTAAAGACTACGAAATGCCTGAATTACCGCCTTCTAGTCCTGCCAACGATTACGGCTCCTATAAAGGATCGGCCGCTAACCATCATTTTATCATACAAAACGTAATTGAAACGCTTCAAGGTAAATCCAGTGCTACAACCAACGCACTCGAAGGTCTTAAAGTGGTTGAAATCATTGAACGTATTTATGCACTTCGCGATAAAAACCTCCTGACATGAATTTGTATCACGACTTAATCAACAAAAAGGAAAAACTGGCTGTGGTAGGCCTTGGGTACGTTGGATTACCCATTGCCTTAGAATTTGCTCGAAAAATTGACGTTATCGGTTTCGATATTAACCAACGTCGTGTAGACATGATGCGTCAGCGCATCGACCCCAGCGAAGAGCTTGCACCCGAAGAATTCGACGGTTGCTCTATTCATTTTACTGCGCAACCAGACGAGCTGGCAAAGGCCCGCTTTTTTATAGTTGCGGTGCCCACCCCCATTGATGAACACAATCAACCCGATTTAAAACCTTTGCTCTCTGCAAGCCGCAGTGTGGGATCGGTTTTGAAAAAAGGTGATTTTGTGGTGTTCGAATCCACAGTGTATCCAGGCTGCACCGAAGAAGACTGCATCCCCATACTCGAAGAAATGTCGGGACTTAAATTTGGTACTGACTTTAAGGTAGGATACTCGCCTGAACGCATTAATCCCGGCGATAAAGAACATACGCTCTCGCGTATCGTAAAAGTGGTGAGCGGTTGCGACGCCGAATCGCTCGAAATTATTGCCGATACCTATAAAATTGTAGTAGCCGCAGGCGTGCACAAAGCCTCTTCGATAAAAGTAGCCGAGGCAGCAAAAATTATCGAAAACACCCAACGCGACCTGAATATTGCTCTTATGAACGAGCTTTCGATGATTTTTAGTCAGATGGGTATAAATACGTACGATGTGCTTGAAGCTGCCGGTACAAAGTGGAACTTCCTTAAGTTCGTTCCCGGTCTTGTAGGTGGACATTGTATTGGTGTTGATCCTTATTATTTAACCTATAAAGCCAAGGAACTGGGGCATAATGCGCAAGTAATTCTTTCGGGCCGTTCGGTAAACGATGGCATGGGGGCGTATGTAGCCGGTAAAGTGGTTAAGAAGATGGTGGCCGCCGGTGTGGATATTGCGAAAAGCCGCGTTTTAGTGATGGGAGCCACCTTTAAAGAAAACGTGTCGGACATCCGAAATTCAAAAGTAGCCGATGTGGTAAAAGAGCTGAAAGATTTTGGGGTAAACGTTGAAGTGGTTGACCCGCATGCAAGTTCAGATGAGCTCATGCATGAATATGGCTTTGGACTGGTTGCAAAACCCGAAGGTAAATATGATGCAGCTGTTCTGGCAGTTAATCATAAGGCGTACACAGAACTTTCGGAGGAACATTTTGCACAAATGCTTCATGAATGGGGATTAGTGGCCGATATCAAAGGCATACTCCGCGGACGATTGAAACAGGTTAAATACTGGAGTTTATAGAGGACATGGAACACTTATCCCCCAAAATAATAGTATCGGGAGGCATGGGATACATTGGTTCTCATACCGTGGTATTATTATTAAATGCGGGCTACAGGGTAGTTATTTTGGATAACTTATCCAATTCCAATAAATCTATTTTACAACGCATCCAACAGATTACAGGAAAGTCGGCCAGCTTTTATGAGGTTGATTTATGTAATAAGACCGATCTTGCACGTGTATTTGATGCGGAAAAAGATATTACGGCATCCATTCATTTTGCCGCACTAAAGGCCGTTGGAGAGTCGGTTGAGAATCCCTTGCTGTACTATAAAAACAATTTGATTTCGCTCATCAACTTGCTTGAAGTTCAGCATGAATTAGGAATCAAAAATTTGGTTTTTTCATCAAGCTGCACGGTTTATGGCGAACCCGATGCACTCCCCGTTACCGAACAATCGCCAATTAAGCAAGCCCTTTCGCCTTACGGTAATACCAAACAAATTGGCGAAGAAATTATTGCCGATGCCTGCAAAAGTTCTGCGTTAAAGGCAATAGCCCTTAGGTATTTCAATCCCGTTGGCGCTCATGATTCCGCGCTTATCGGAGAATTGCCAAACGGCATCCCCAATAATCTGGTTCCGTATATTACGCAATCTGCTATTGGTAAAAGGGCCGAATTAAAAGTTTTTGGCAACGATTATTCCACACCCGACGGAACCTGCATTCGCGATTACATTCATGTTGAAGATGTAGCCGCTGCTCATGTGGCCGCCCTTAAAAGACTCGAAAACGAAAACATTCATCGAAACGCAGGATTTGAGGTCTTTAACATTGGAACCGGACGCGGACATTCTGTAGTGGAAATTATTAACTCGTTTGAGCAAGCAACCGGCTGTAAGCTAAAGTATTCGGTAACGTCGAGGCGGCCCGGAGATATTGAAAAAGTATATGCCGACACCCAATTGTCAAACGAAGTATTAGGCTGGAAAGCCCAAAAAAACATCTCAGAGATGATGGCCTCTGCCTGGAAGTGGGAGCTTGAAAACTCTAAAAATCCAATTCAATGACACGCAAAACCATACTTATAACAGGAGGTGCCGGATTTATTGGTTCGCACGTAGTACGAAGGTTTGTTAAAAGTTATCCGGAGTATCATATAGTGAATCTCGACAAGCTCACGTATGCGGGCAATTTGATGAACCTAAAAGACATTGAAGCTGCTCCTAATTATTCGTTTGTTAAGGCTGATATTGTGGACGACGCGGCAATGCTGGATGTGTTTGGACAATATCGCCCCGATGGCGTTATTCATTTGGCGGCCGAATCGCACGTTGATCGCTCCATTTCAAATCCTACCGAATTTATCCGAACCAATGTTTTGGGTACCGTTAACTTGCTTAATGCGGCCAATGCCTTATGGAAAGATAACAAAGAAGGGAAGCGATTTTATCATATTTCAACCGATGAGGTTTTTGGTTCGCTGGGCGAAACCGGCTTCTTCACCGAACATACGGCTTATGATCCCCGTAGTCCATATTCGGCATCTAAAGCGAGCTCCGATCATTTGGTTCGAGCCTATTTTCACACTTACGGATTGCCCGTAGTCCTCTCTAATTGCTCCAATAACTACGGCTCGTATCATTTTCCCGAAAAATTAATTCCACTTGCCATTCACAATATTAAAAACAGCAAAGCCATACCTGTTTATGGAACGGGGGAAAATGTGCGCGACTGGCTTTTTGTTGAAGATCATGCCGCAGCCATCGATTTAATTTTCCATAGAGGCCAATCTGGAGAAACATATGCTATAGGAGGAGAAAATGAATGGAAGAACATTGACCTTATTAAGAAGCTATGCGAAATCATGGACGAAAAGCTTGATAGACCTTCAGGCACATCGGCTGCACTCATAACATTCGTAAAAGACCGTGCCGGCCACGACCATCGCTATGCCATCGATTGCTCAAAGTTAAAGTCTGAGTTGGGCTGGAAGCCCTCGCTTGATTTTGAGGAAGGCTTGCGTCGCACGGTCGACTGGTATTTGGCCAACGACCATTGGTTAGACGCCGTTACTTCAGGCGACTATCAAAAATATTACACCTTGCAATACGAAAAGCGCTGAATATTCCTCTAATTATGTATTCAAACGTAACATTTCATCCTTCGCAAGCAGAGCTTCATAAATCCACGTTTTTAATAACTGGTGGAGCAGGATTTATTGGGTCGCATATTGTAGAATATTTACTTACGCATGGTGCGTTAAAAGTTAAAGTGCTTGATAATTTTTCAGAAGGCAGCAAGAACAATCTGGCACATTTAAAGGATTCGGCTAATTTAGAAATCCATGAAGGCGATTGTTGCGATGCAGCATTTGTTGATTCGCTGATGGCCGGTGTAGATTATGTATCGCATCAGGCGGCACTGGGTTCGGTTCCGCGCTCTATAGAATATCCATTAGCTACCAACCATGCCAATGTAACCGGATTTTTAACGGTACTGCATGCGGCAAAAAACGCAGGTGTTAAGCGTATGGTATTTGCCAGTTCATCTAGTGTGTATGGCGATCATCCGCAGCTGCCAAAACAAGAAAATATTACCGGCAATTTGCTCTCGCCTTATGCAGTAAGTAAAAAGGTGAATGAGTTGTATGCAGAAGTGTTTCATCGCGTTTATGGACTTGAAGTGCTCGGCTTACGGTATTTTAACATCTTTGGTCCTCGACAAAAACCTGACGGACCGTATGCCGCAGTTATCCCTTTATTCCTCAACGCCATTAAAAATGGTGAGCCGGTTTTCATTAACGGCGATGGCATGCAAACCCGCGATTTTACATATGTTGAGAATGCGGTTCAAGCCAATATCAAAGCGTTGTTTCAAGCAGGAGATCAAGCCTTCGGTAAAATTTTCAATATCGCCGTAGGCGATCGTGTAACGGTACTATCGATGTATGCCGAGCTTTGCAAGCTGGCCGGCGTTTCGCCACAGGCCCAACACCGCGACAATAGAGCAGGCGACATTCGCGATTCGCTGGCCGATATTTCGCTGGCCCGAGAACACTTGGGCTACCATCCCGAGGTTAACATGTATGAAGGCCTGAAACGCACTTTCGGCTGGTTTATGAGTAAAGCATAGCAGTAAAAAATGGCCGGTTGGTTCAATAAATTATTTGGTAGCGAGGTTCAGCCGGCCAGCTTGGCTGGCTTACATACCGATATTCATTCGCACTTGATTCCCGGGATTGATGATGGTGCTACCGACTTAGAAAACAGCATTCAACTCATCGAAGGTCTCGCGCAATTGGGCTATAAAAAGCTGATTACTACGCCCCACATTATGAGCGATTTTTATCGCAATACACCCGAGATTATACGCTCTGGCCTTGACCTGGTGCGTAACGAACTGGCCAAACGTAATATTGATATTCACCTTGAAGCCGCTGCCGAATATTATTGCGATTCTGATTTCGAGCGTCATTTGAACAGCCGCGAGTTGCTTACCCTCGACGGCAAACATATCTTAATAGAAATTTCGTACCTCAATCCCACCGATAATTTCGATACCGTGGTATTTAAATTACAATCGATGGGCTACGTTCCGGTTTTGGCTCACCCCGAGCGTTATCCTTACTGGTACCACAGTTTCGACAAGTACATAGAGCTGAGAGATAAAGGAGTTGTGCTTCAGCTAAACCTTGCTAGTGTTACAGGACATTACGGCTCAGGCCCTAAACGTATTGCCGAACGATTGATTGATAATAATTTAATTGGATTATTAGGAACGGACATCCATAAATTATCCCATCTTGGTGTATTCGAAAAAGCCTTAAAGGAGCCCATGTTGCACCGATTGCTTGACTCGGGGTTATTGCTTAATGCAGGATTTTAACACCTAGATTAATATTTTAAATCTGTATTATTTTCAAAGCCTTCAGGCTTAGGCCCTACAATAATAATGGGTAATTTCGAAATTTAACCGTTTTATGTTCAATCAATTAGACCCATCCCTGTTGGATTCGATCGGCTTCGCGGTAAAATTCATATTTTAATTCACGCCATAACGCTTCACGCAAAAGAGGAGATACCATCCACGCTTCTTCCATCTGTTCGAATTCGTCTAAGGCCACTTTTATATCAAAATGGAACAGACTCTTACGACGAATGTAATAATCGGAAGGCGTAAGGCTCATTTCAAAATGACGGCAATATTCTAATACAGCATATTCAATTACTTTCGATTTATCAGAATGCTGCGGCCACTGGTTGTAGGCCATATCCACAATTACTTCGGTCTGGCGACCAAACAATTGCACCAGTTCAAGTGCTTTGTTCTCGGTCATCCCAATTTCTTTGCATTGCCCCCAAATCACACCGGCATATTCGGTCCAATCGCGATATTCCGAAAAATCACTGCTCATTAGTGGATAATTTTCGCTTTTGCAGGCAACCGCTTCGAGATTAAACTCTTGTTTTCGAAGGTGCATAATACGATCGCATACTTTTTTAGCCATTACACGGTATCCCGTTAATTTTCCACCGGCAATACTTATTAAACCGCTTTTTGAATAAAAGAGCTCATCTTTTCGAGAAACTTCTGAAGGTCCTTTGCCTTCCTGCTGAATAAGCGGTCGTATGCCTACCCATCCTGAACAGATATCGGATTTTGAAAGCCTCTTTCCTGTAAAATTTTTATTCCAGGCCGCAATTAAATATTCGGTATCCGATGGAAGCATCGAAAGCTCATCTAAATTACCGGAATAATCGGTATCGGTGGTGCCCAGATAAACATACTCATGGCGCGGAATGGCAAATATCATGCGTTTGTCGGCAGCCTCAAAATAAACTGCAGTCTTTAATGGGAAATCGGTTCTTTTAAAAACAATATGCACCCCTTTCGTGTGACGGATATTTTTTTGCCCAAGTTCGAGATCCAATGTTCGAATTTCATCCACCCAGGGCCCAGCAGCATTTACACAGTATTTTGCAGTAAACGTGTAAGCGGTATTTGTAAAGCGTTCGTAGGCATGTACGCCTTTGCATCGGCCATCGTGTATGTAAAGACCGGTAACCTTGCAGTAATTTATGGCAGTTACTCCATTTTTGACGGCCGTTTTCATCACTTCCAGAGTCAATCGGGCGTCGTCGGTACGGAATTCGGTATACCTCGCTGCCCCCACGATTTCGGCCATATCTGTTAGGGGCTCTGCTTCGCGCAGGGCTTTCGGATCCATCATTTTGAAGGCCATATTTTTGGGAACACCCGCCAGTTTTTCATACAGCCATAAACCCATTTTTGCTGATGTGGGCCCTAAACTATCGCCTTTTCTAAAAGGCAGTAGAAGGTCTTCGGGGTACACGAGGTGAGGCGCATTTTTATGCAAAATTTGCCGTTCGCGGCCCACTTCGCGCACCAAACCAAACTCAAATTCTTTAAGGTACCTCAACCCTCCGTGAATAAGTTTTGTGGATTTACTGCTCGTGCCAGAAGCAAAATCGCCGGCTTCGAGTAAAAGAACCGATAACCCTCGGAGCGATGCATCCAATGCAATTCCGGCACCTGTAATTCCGCCCCCAATAACGATTACATCAAATTGCTTTATCGCTGATTTGTTGAGCAAATCCAAACGCTCATCTGCCGACCATCTAAAAGACTCCATGTTGATCTAAACTACATACCTCGACGAAATGCCGATAGCGTATCGTTTTTTAGAATGTACACACAACTCTTGCCCACAGCAATATCTTTACATTCACCGACAGGCAATGGTATTTCAAATTCATCGGGACCTTTCCACGATTTTTGAAAAAGTTGCTGGCTTGACTTGTTCCAGTAATAGAAGCCCTCCTCTGCCCTGAATAATTTATCGCAGTTTTTAATGTCAAACTTTCGGATAAAGGTTCCAAAAATATCGAGAATATAAATTCCACTTTCAGGAACTGCCAGTATCAGATTATTTCCCGATTCGAGCATTGCAACCGGTGCATTTTCTAATGCGAGCAATTGATTTAGCTGTTCAACCTGTGCTTTCAATTTAAAGGCGTTATTGTATCGGAGCAAGCGAAATCCCACGGGATCATAAATCCAGATGCCATTTTCATCGGAAGAGGTTGCAGTTATTTGGGCTAATTCCAGGCCCAGATCCTCCATTTTAATGGCTTCACCTTGTTCTGAAAGTGTGTTGTCTAAAAAAATCAGTCGACTCAATTCTTTATAAAAGACAGCAATTTTAAGCGGATTGGAACAATCGGCTTTGGTTATTCGACCCAGCGTTTTATTTGAATACACCCTAAATACAGAACCATCGGATTTAAACTTGATTAATTCCGCACCATTTAACGCATATACCTGATCTAGGGGATCGCACTCAATGTGTTCAGCC
>JBILCR010000129.1:0-6029 GCA_044353055.1 Flavobacteriales bacterium | reverse complement strand
TTAAAGAGGAGGCATCGATTCGATGCTTCCTCTTTATTTTTTGCGGTGAAACCATCTTGTTCACCCTGGTGAAATTGCGTTTTTCAGTTCAGTCAATGGATCCTCAAAATCGGAGCGGTAATCCTCATCCATTTTATCCATCAATAAGTCAATCTTATCGAAGCAACGCTGTATAATTTTTTGAATTCCTGATTGGGTGATGCCTCGCCGCCAGTCGCCCTTGAATTTATGGAGAAAATACATTAACAATTCGGCTTCGCCCCGAGCACTGCCGGTAAAGCGTTGGTATTTGGCAATTTGGCGCAGGGCTTTACGCAAACGTTTTGCAAATGCCCAAGACGAATGGTATGGGGCATCAAAAGGTTCATCGAGCAATGGTTTAATTTTTTCGGCATACAGCATCGGATCATCAGCATCCATGAGTAGATATGCCAACAGCTCTTTGTTCTCCTTTTTGTAACGGGCCAATCGAGCGCAGATAGTTATCAAATCTGTTCGTTCGAGTCCATTTAATTCTTTTTTCAGCGATGCAAGCGATTCCATTTTATGCCTCTTTTGAGGGGTTTTCCAAATTACTCGACTTGGGCAACCGCGACGCTTTCTTCAATGCTTCGCGCAGTAAATACTCTATCTGTCCATTGGTGCTTCTAAATTCATCGGCAGCCCATTGTTCTACCGCCTTCAGCATCTGAGGGTCGATACGCAGGATAAACGATTTTTTGGGATGGCTCATTTAATCAAATTCGATGCTTGAATTTTTTCGACGACAACTTCCATTTTTTCCTTTTGCAATGTGCCAATGAGCAATTTGCGGCCGTTTTTCAGTATAAGCTGTAATCCAACATCACCCGCTATATTAATAGCTCTGTTTTTTCGAGTGCCTTTTATTCCCCATCCCCAATATTCGCCCAGCGGATCGTATTTTCGAACCTGTGCACTGCTGATCTGGTCCCAAGAAATGAAGCGGGTTTTTAGGTGAAACGGAAAAAGTCGATAGCTTATTCCATGTTCATCCAGTTTCGTTTCCAAACGACTGCTAAAAAGCAAGGTAAATAAAAGTGTTTCGATAAGCACTATAACTGCAACATCTTCAAACGAGCCGCTTCCTTCTTTAATGGCTTTAGAAATCTCCATTACCATTGGGGGAAACATTGCAAGTATAGCTATCCAGAACATGCTGTTTTTGCGGAATGGCTGTTTTTCTTCGAAGTGAATCATCGCCATTAATTGTGGAGTGTTCCTGTATTTACAACAGGACTGGCAGAGCGCTCGGAACACAACACAACCATCAGATTGCTTACCATGGCGGCCTTTCGCTCTTCATCAAGCTGAATGAGTTGCTTATGTGATAATTTCTCTAACGCAAGTTCTACCATGCCAACTGCACCTTCAACAATTTTTGTTCGTGCTGCAACAACGGCCGTAGCTTGCTGCCGCTGAAGCATGGCCTGCGCAATTTCGGGTGAGTATGCAAGATTCGAAATCCGTGCTTCTACAATGGCAATTCCGGCTATTTTGCAACGCTCTGTTAGTTCTGCCTCGAGCTGATGGTTAATTTCATCGCCGCCCGAACGCAAGCTCAGCTCGGTATGTTCATCATCAAAACTATCGTATGGGTACATTCCGGCCAGCTTACGAATTGCCGACTCGCTCTGCATTTTAACAAACACTTCGTAATTGTCGACCTCAAAAGCTGCGCTGTAAGTGTCTTCAACGCGCCAAACCAACACAACGCCTATTAATACGGGGTTTCCTAATTTGTCGTTTACCTTAATGGGTTGACTTTCATTGTTTCGCGCACGAAGCGAGATTTTCTTTTTCAAGTATAGAGGATTCACCCAATAAAAGCCGTTTTTACGCAGCGTTCCTTTATAAGAACCAAATAAAACCAGCACCACCGACTCGTTTGGATTCACCACCGTGAAGCCCGGCAAAATAAAAAGGGCGGCAACCACAATTATAGCTCCATACAAAGGCACTAACATGGCAAATAATGCGACTGAAGTGGCTAGAAGTGCTAATAGTACCAATAGAAACACCGTTCCCGATTGGCCTGAATAATTTTTCTCGTTCATGATATCGTTTTAATATCACAAAGATATGTTCTTTGCTTTAAATTTTGCAAGATTATTTTAAGGCTTTAGGCATTCATTCGAATTTGTATCTTGGCGGCAAAAAAGGATGTCGCTATATTTTCACGGCAATGCCCCGCTAAAATTTCAGCACCAGTATTTAGTTACGCTCAACTATATTATTCCCTATCTCGAGGCACAAAATGTGTTTCGCGAAGGCATGAAGGTTTTGGAAATAGGCTGTGGCGAAGGAGGCGTGTTAAAGGCGTTTATTGAGCGAAGCTGTATTTGTACGGGGATGGATTTGTCGGAGTCGAAAATTGAAAACGGCAAAAAACTACTGGCCGATGAAATTGCCGCTGGTAAAATGGAACTCTTTACCGCTGACATATACGATGAAAAGATAATGGATGCTTTTAGAGGGAAGTTCGATTTGATTGTTCTAAAAGACACCATCGAACACATTCCCGATCAGGAGCGCGTGATGAAACAATTGCCGATTTATTTAAAGGAAGGTGGATTTTTCTTTTTTGCCTTTCCGCCCTGGTGCATGCCTTTTGGAGGACATCAGCAAACGGCTTCGTCAAAACTAGGTAAAATGCCTTGGATGCACTTATTACCGCGGGGGCTATACGAATCATGGCTGAAACTCACCAAAGAGCGTGCTGCAGTAATTGATGCGCTTCTGGAAATTCATGATACACAGATATCGATTAACCGTTTTGAACGCATCTGCCAAAAAACGGGCTACACCACAGTAAACCGAAGGCTTTATTTACTGAATCCGATTTACCGATACAAGTTTGGGAGAACACCGCGTATTCAGTTTTCTTTTATTGCGGCTTTACCTGTTTTACGCGATTTTGTGACCACCGGGGTGTACTATATTTTAAAACGCGCTTAACGGCTTAGGTAACGAATCACCAAAACGATTACCGCAAATAGGAACATGAAAATACTGATGCGGTTCATGCCGTTCATAAATCGAACTGAGGCATTCCTTTTATTTTTGTCGTTTTTGAAGAGCGTACGCACATCAATGTAGTATAGAATCTTCTTTAAAATCATCACCACTTTCTTTTATAATTTAAACCATCAAATCGAATGGATGTTTAGCGATGTACCTATTCTTCAAAAATGATAGGCTCATCCTGGCTTCCTCCTGTCAAATCGCGAATACTCTTGAATCGATCTGCACTTTGAAGAAAATGTGCCGAAACCAATCCTTTAACATTGCATTCGTTTACCAGTCGTGCAAAGTCATTGGCTTTTGTAAACGAGGCCGAAGCTAAAACTGGTAAAGAGGTGGTCTCGGTAATCTTTGAAAAAATTTCGAAAATGGCTTCATTATTTCCTCTGCTTATGGCGGAAACAAGCACCTGATTGGCACCTCTAAGTTGAATAACATTCAGCCAGTTTATCAAGTCAATCTCCGTTCTTGACTTCCCGCCACTCAAATACACTTTCCACGTACCAAAGGTTAATCGAGAATCTACCGCAACCATCAAGGCATTTTTACCATATTCTGATGTCACCTTGTAAATAAGTTCTGGATTTCTAACTGCTGCCGAATTCACATATACTCGTTGAGCACCCCATCTCATAAGCTCATCAACATCTGCAACGGTATTAATGCCTCCCCCGAAAGTATATGGAATATTAAGTGTTTTGCTTAAGTCCTTAAGAAATCGAGGAAGATTACGCCTTTTATCCGAAATCGCTGTAACGTCCATTATAATAAGTTCGTCAGCGCCCATTTGTTGGCATTCCAAAGCAAAAGACATAGCTTGATTGTAGTCTCTCACAAGGCGCGAATCGGCCGTAGTGACTTGTCCATCAGCTACATAAATACTGGGTATAAGTTTTACCTTGCGGGATTCCATTACAACACAAACATAACGGTTTAATTCGCTATTTCTGCAAAATGAGCTTTTTTATCCGATTAAACTTAAATGCATACTTTAGCATGGGTAACACAAGAGCAATATGTTAAAAGAAAATAAACATCCGAAAGGACTGCCCTACCTATTCTTTACAGAAATGTGGGAACGTTTTGGCTACTACCTTATGCTGGGAATTTTCGTGTTGTACATGATCGATGTCGAAAAAGGCGGTCTTGCGATTGCCGATAAAGCGTCGTACGATATTTTCGGAACCTTTATTGCCATCACCTATCTCACGCCCTTTCTTGGAGGTTTTTTAGCCGATAAAAAACTGGGGTACATTAAAAGTGTTTACATAGGCGGCGTATTGATGGGTTTAGGCTACATTGGACTTGGAATTCCTGGACTGGCTGCCTTTGGCATCGAACTAAGCGATTCATTTGTAATGGCTTCTTTTTGGCTATCGATGCTGCTTATTGTAGTCGGAAACGGCTTTTTCAAGCCCAGCATCTCCACACTTCTGGGTAATTTATATTCAAGCGAGGCTTACAAGGAGAAAAAAGACTGGGGCTACAATTTGTTCTACATGGGCATCAATATAGGTGCGTTGCTAGGCCCCATATTCGCAGCATTTATGCGGAATAAATACAACTGGTCGGCATCGTTTGTTACGGCCGGAGTTGGCATGTTTGTCGGATTAATCGTTTTTACCATCGGATTGAAGCACATTCGTGCCGGGGAGCGCAATGCAGAAGAGGCTAGTTCGTCGAAAGACAGTAGTCTAGCGCAAGTACTTAGCTACGTGTTTCTTCCTGCCATTGTCGCAGGAATTATCGGCTGGTTTTTACCCACAAAAATTTTCGGGGGAACCCTAATGGATTCAAAAAGCACCGACGCATTCTTGTTTGCCTCTGTCCCAGTGATTATTTTTTATGTGTCGCTCTGGCTGAGGGCAAAAGAAGGCGAAAAGCGGCCTATTGCCGCTCTGCTGGCTATTTTTGCAGTAAGTGTTGTATTCTGGGCGGTATTCAAACAAAACGGAACGGCGCTTACCAATTGGGGAAAATACTATACTGATCGAGAAGTTCCCGCAGCTGTTGAGGGGCTATCGCGCAACTTGTACCAAGTCGAAACCATGCAAACAAAACCCGACTCGGTAAACAGTTTCGACGATCAATTTCGTGCACAAAAGGAAAACGATAAGCCCGTTAAAACTTATGGCAGACATGTTTATTTCCGAAATCTTCCGGCCGAACGCATTCCGCAAAACGGTGAACCGATGTACCTCATAAGCACCGAACTGTTCCAATCCATCAATCCATTTTGGGTGGTGCTCCTCACGCCTTTGGTTATTGCAGCATTTGCTTGGATGAGAAAACGTAAAAAGGAGCCCACTACTCCTGGCAAAATAGCATTGGGATTGGTTATTTCTGCTCTTTCGACCCTTGTAATGGTGGGCGCCGTTTATGCCAGCAACAACGGAGCCGTAAAAGTTTCTACACTTTGGCTTGTGGGCTGTTACGGCGTTATAACCGTAGGCGAACTTTGCCTAAGTCCGATGGGACTCTCGCTGGTGAGCAAACTTAGTCCACCTCGCTTTACAGCTCTTATGATGGGAGGATTTTTTCTCAGCACATCCATTGGCAACAAAATGAGTGGGGTTTTGGCCGGTATGTGGTATGGCTATGAAAACAAAGCAAACTTCTTTCTGGTAAATTGTTTGTTGCTCTTGGGTGCTGGCCTTGCTGCATTTATGTTGCTCAAATGGCTCAATAAGGTGATGGAAGAGAAAGGGTTGCGGTAGCTGTTATTTTTAAAAATTCTGATGTATCCTATTTAGCGTGTTTAAGGTTGCAAGAATGTTATGCGAGCGATTTACAAAATTTAAAAATCCGCTATTATTCAAGTGTATAATGCCAATCTGAGCGCAACCTCAAATGGTTGATTTTGGGAAGCGCGTTGTGGAGTTTTTTGAAAAAGGCGCTGACTCTATGTTTTACATGCTCGAAAATGTATTGCATAAGCTCATAATCACTAAACAAAGTCAGACTCCTTTAATGCTTATAAATAAGCT
>JBILCR010000128.1:0-6068 GCA_044353055.1 Flavobacteriales bacterium | reverse complement strand
CGAGCGCTGCACTACTCTACCCTTAATATCTATAATTTCAATAACCGAAAGATTAGGCATACATTCGGAGTTGCTTAGCATAAAACCAATCTGATCCGCATTTTGAGTAAAAACAATTTCAGGAGAGCAAGAGTCAACCTTAGCTGCGGTAAGCAACACATCCAGATCGCTGGCCCAAATGCCTCTTCCAAAAGTTGAAACAAAGATTTTATTGGCGGCCTCGTTGATCTCGATATCAGAAACAATAACGTTAGGCAGCCCAAAGCTTTCATCAACCCATAAACTCGAACCGTTTCGAAGGATAAAAATGCCAGCATCGGTGGCGGCAAGCAAATCGTTTGTGCCGGGTAAAAACTTAAGCATATTTACCGGCACATCGGGTAAATTATACGAAATATTCTGCCAGTTTTGGCCCGAATTAGTGCTTCTAAACACCTTTAATCCGGGAGAGAAAGCCGCAATTTAAAGCACTACCGTTGAGTTGCTTAACGGACTGACAGCCAATGATGAATAGAATAATGAATCGGGCAGACCGTTGGTTACGTTTAACCAGGTTTGGGTGCCATTTGTAGAACGATACACCTGTGAAGGTATATTCTGAAGATAATTTATGCGTTTCGTAACATACACAATATCACAATTGTCGGGCGCAATGGCAATGGAAGTAAGCGGAGTTGTAGCTCCACCAATGCTACCGGGTGCCTCCCAAAACATTCCCTCATCGAAACTAACTGACACATTTTCGAAGCCAATGTATAAGTTATAAGGAGATACCGGACATTGCTCAATAGGGGTTGTCCAGTCGCCCGTTTCATTATTCACATTAGCGATGGAGCTCTGCACATCGCTAAGTCCGCCATCGGAAGTCCAGTAAAAATTTCCAAATTGACTTGAACCTAGAGCGATACCGGGCACCTGAGCGCTCATCCAATTATCCATTCCGTCGCCTCCAAAAACGGCATACCAATCGGTACCCGAATAATACGAAGTGGCATTATCCTGAGCTCCTGCCAATAGCTGGTAATACTGTTGTTTATCGGACGATAATCGATAAAACGAAGTTACCTGCATCCCGTTTCCGATGTTTTCCCATTGACTGGGCCAAGAATTGCCGTTTTGGGCGCTTTCCCAAGTTTGACTTTCAATTAAGTTGGTGCGGTAAATACTGCCGTCGTTACATAAATAATATTCATTAGTAAGGGGATGTTGAGTAAGGTAATGCATATCGGCATGCACGGTAGGGCCATAGTACAGCGTCCAGTGGCTTACTGGATTAAACGTTTCGCCGCCATTTTCAGACATCCATAGATTAACGCCGCCGGCATATACCTTCTGAGGATTATCCTTGTCGATATGAAGCACTAAATCGTAAGTACCCTGGCCACCCGTACCATTGCCTTCAAAAGCCTCCAGAATATTAAGTCCGGGATAGTTAAAGTTCCAGTTGGTACCGCCATCGGTGCTTTTATAAAAGCCATAAAGACCACTTTGAGTATTAACGGCTATGGCCTGAATTATATTGGGATTACTTTCAGAGATTGCCAATTTAATACGTTGAACCTCACCCGTTGGAGGTATTCCAGTATTGAGTTCGGTCCAAGTTGTGCCAAAATCATTAGAACGATAAATGGCCGCATATCCTTGATTGGCATTATAGAGCCAGCCTCCTGCAGCATAAAGAATATTGTTTTGCGAAGGATGTGGAATGAGGTCCCAGAAAAAATTAGTAGCCATTTGCTCCCAGGTACTGCCAGCATCGGTTGACTTATACATACCGCTCACTCCGCATGCAACAAGCTCGTTGGTGTTATCGGGATTTATAAGGATGCGTCTGATGAGCGAAGCATCACCATCTTGAAGCGTAAAGCCTAATCCCGTAGGATTCCATGAAGTACCCCCATCGGTAGATTTATAAACACCTAAACCATAGTGTGGATAGCGTTTGCGGTTATCCAGATCGAGGCCGATACCAACATATTCGAAATCGCAAAGTGAAATATAAATCTCCTGCGGATTGTTTGGATTGATGCAGATATCACTGATGCGTGTAATGGGCAAATCGTCGGTAAGCGGGATCCATGTTTGGCCGCCGTTGCTGGTTTTCCATAATCCGCCCTGCGCAACACCAGCATACAGCACTTGTGGATTCACCGGATCGAACCCGATGCAATTTACCCTACCTATTCCGTTTTCGAGATACCCCGTGAAATTGGTAGGAATAACATCAGGCCCTACAGGAAACCAATTGGCATTGAAACTTTTGCTCAAATTGTCTTGTGCTTTTCGGCGGCTCATGTAACGAAACATATCGGCCGCATCACCAGGATTGCCCTTGCCATTGGAATGCATACTGAGTTCGTGTTCCCAACGTTTAATATACTTCCAGTGTTTTACTTCCTGTAAACGTGCTGTGTCGGTATATTGCTTTAAGGCACCCTGTAATCGAGGTAAACTGATAGGCCCCTCAGCACTATTGTATGTAAAGTTTTGCGCATTAACGCCACTAATAAGCGAGGAAAAAAGAGCAATAAAACACCATGTAATATTTTTCATAACAAACGGAGTTAGGGTACTTTAGGCTTTTCTTTGAAAGGAGCCACTAAATCTTC
The DNA here is from genome assembly GCA_044353055.1 of Flavobacteriales bacterium. Lineage (GTDB taxonomy): Bacteria > Bacteroidota > Bacteroidia > M30B66 > M30B66 > CAMCXT01. Next base: position 3,459 of record JBILCR010000128.1, on the reverse strand, counting down.
TACTTTAACAATGATATCTCGAGCCTTAGAAATCACCTCCATACCCTCTTCAGAAGGCTTTAATGGGTAATTGGTTCGAATAAAAATTTGAATACCTAGACGGTCTTCAAGTAGTTTAACCTGTTGGCTCACGGTGCTTTGATCGGCAAAACAAATTTCAGCAGCTTTAGAAAAACTTCCGGTATCGGCAACGGCTAATACGTATTGAAGTTGGCGTAGGGTTACCAGCATAACGATGCAAATATACAGTCAAAGCAGATACAACACTCAACCAGAAAACCTCTTAATTTTTAAGCATAAATGCTAGAGGACCACCAGGCTTAATAAGATGTTTAATGCGAGACCACGGTATGGTAATTCGAGGTTTGGAAACCGTAGATGGCGGCAACTGATTATCGCAATTAGTAAACATATATCCGAAATCAATTTGAAGTCCTTCTTTGGAAATTGCAAAATTTTCGCACAACAAAGAAAATTCAATATTGAAACCACTAAAGTAATTATCCGACCCATATTTATTTTCAAGTTCTTGTTTAGCTATATTCGTTAATGAACTTTGATAGTTGGAAACAAGAATGTTTTCTAATTTTAGTCTTTGCCCTGAGCGTAAATCAATATTTATGAATTCAACAAAGTACTCTTCCCATAAGACTCTTAGTTGCATAGCTCTTTTATGAACCGAAAAAGTCAAAATATTATATTCATTATAAATGGTTTCAAAATTAATTTCAACTGTTTCAGGTATAAACCAAGTCTCTTCAGATTCGGCCTCAGCATCAGGATCGGCAATAAAATAATGTTGCGTAAATAATTCGAAAAGCGAATTTTCTGTTAAATTATATTTTTTATCCTCCTCCAAATCAACGCAATAAACTTGAAGAAGCTCGTTTTTAACTCTAGAATTAATATCTGGACTAAGTTTAGAAATTATTGGAAAATCAATACTAATATTGGCAATATTTGATCGCTTTCCCGCAATGCAAAGCGTATCAATTTCAATATTATTGGCTTTCGCACTAGCGGTTTTTTTAACGAAACTTTGAGAATAGCCGAACCTTACCGAGCCCATTAAAACAATGAATAAAATAATGTTAAAGCGCATATCCCTTCTTTTTTTAGCTGTATTTAAATAAAATATTCCACAAATATAAAGTCATAATTTTATAAATAGCTATACCCATCAAATATCCGCATCCACCAAAAAATCGGTTTTTGCCGCTTCGGCCTGTATCCCTTTATGATTAAGCCAGCCGGCAAAGGCATCGCTAAAGCCGTGCGTGAGAATTACACGTTCGGCCATGCTCAGTTTCACCGCCTCATTAAGTGCGTCCCAATCGGCATGATCGGATAAAGCAAAGCCACGATCGGCAGCCTGACGGCGGCGCGCACCACGAACATGAGCCCATCCTGAAGCCATAGCCAAAGAATAAGGCCCCAGCTTTCGTAAAACTGATTCTGAAAGCGCCATAGGCGGGAGAATAATCAACGCTTTAGAAAGCAGATGTTTGTCGGTCTTAGCCTCCAGCTTTATGTCTGGTGGGAGCAGGAACCCAGAAGAACGGAGTACTTCATGCGTAGCAAAAATGGTTGGATGGGAATACACCGAACCGATTGACCGATTTACATTGCATAAAATGCGTTGGGCTTTTCCTAAGGAATATGCCGATATAACACTGCATACATTGTTTTGAGCATTTGCATGCCACCAGGCATTAATTTCACTGAAAATTTCAACCTGTTTTTTCCAGCGGTAAACCGGCAAACCAAAAGTAGATTCAGAAATAAATACATGGCAGGGAACGGGCTCAAACGGTGCCGAAAAACCATCATGCTCCAACTTATAGTCGCCCGTAAACACCCAAACTTGGCCCTTGTGTTCCACTCTAATTTGCGCCGATCCGATGATATGACCGGCTGGATGAAATGAAAATTTCACACCGTTAATGGATATAAATTCACCATAGTTCATGGTTTGCAACTGAATGCCCTTACCTAACCGATGTTTTAAAATGGTTTCACTATCAGAGGGAGCCAGATAATGCCGATGCCCGCTGCGCGCATGATCGCTGTGCGCATGACTGATGATTGCCCTGTCAACAGGCCGCCATGGATCGAGGTAAACGTTAGCGGGTGGACAATAAATTCCCTTAGGAGTAAACCTTAATAAATCCATATTTCAAATCTAAGGTATTTGCGCTCGATGACGTACATTGCAGCTATGAATAAAATAGAACATATTGGCATTGCCGTGCGCGATAAACAAAAAGCCGTATATCTCTTCGAACAACTGCTTAACTGTACCCCCTACAAAACCGAACAGGTAGAAAGCGAAAAAGTTGAAACCATTTTTTATGCATTGGGGCCCAATAAAATTGAACTCCTTTTAAGCACAGATGTTGATGGCACTATTGCTAAGTTTCTTGATAAAAAAGGAGAAGGCTTTCATCACGTTGCCATTGCAGTGGACAATATCTATGCTGAAATTGAACGTTTGCAAAAAGCAGGATTCGAGTTTGTAAGCACCGTACCTAAAGCCGGAGCGGATAATAAATTGATATGTTTTTTGCATCCCAAAAGCACTGCTGGTATTTTGGTTGAATTATGCCAGGATAAAAGTTAAATAGAACTCGCGCTTACACGAGAAAGAGGCGAAATGCACCCCTAGAATTAGGGATTGATTTTTAAATTTTATTTTATCTTAGAGCGATTTAAAACCGTAGAATCAGGAACTTATGAAGTACGAGCACATTGATAGCCAATTGTTTATACAAAACAGAAAACGATTTATCAGCAAGATGAAACCCAACCATATTGCTGTTTTTGTTTCGAACGATGAGGTTCCTCGAAGTGCAGACGCACATTATCTATGGCGGCAAAATCCTGATTTGTTTTACCTCTGCGGTATTGATCAAGAGCAAACGATTTTGTTGTTGTATCCCGACTGTCCCAATCCCAAGCAACGCGAAATTTTGTTTCTACGTAAAACCAACGAAATCATTGCCGTTTGGGAAGGACATAAATACACAAAGGAAGAAGGCAAAGCGGCATCAGGGATTGAAAATATAATGTGGACTGAGAGTTTTGACCAAGTATTGCATGTATTGAGCACCTACGCTGAAGGCTTTTATCTGAATATGAACGATCACGATCGGGCCTATACTCAGGTTCCATACAAAGAGCATCGCGTTGCACTTGAATTGCGTTCAAAATATCCGCTCCATAAAATGGAACGTAGTGCTCCTATAATGCACCACTTGCGCTCTAATAAATCGCACTGGGAAGTTGAACTTATGCGTAAAGCATGTGGTATTACTGAAAAAGCATTTAGACGCATATTAAATTTTGTAAAACCCGGCGTTTGGGAACATGAAATTGAAGCTGAAATTATTCACGAGTTTTTAATTAATAGAGCAACGGGCCATGCCTACCATCCAATAATCGCATCGGGTGCATCGGCGT
>JBILCR010000127.1:0-6088 GCA_044353055.1 Flavobacteriales bacterium | reverse complement strand
CGTGGTTTTGCACGTGCATGTTTTAACCAGGCCATCAGTAAAAAATGGCCCCTCTACCTAAGCACTAAAAACACGATTCTTAAAAAATACGACGGTCGTTTCAAGGATGTTTTTCAGGAAATCTATGATAATGAGTTTAAAACAACCATGGATGGACTCGGTATCACATACGAGCACAGGCTTATCGATGATATGGTGGCGTCTGCTTTAAAATGGAACGGGAACTTTGTTTGGGCATGTAAAAACTACGACGGCGATGTTCAAAGCGATACTGTAGCCCAAGGTTTTGGTTCACTGGGTTTAATGACTTCCGTTTTGGTTACGCCCGACGGAAAAACTATGGAAGCCGAGGCCGCACACGGCACTGTTACCCGACACTACCGCATGCATCAGCAAGGCAAAAAAACATCCACCAATCCCATTGCATCAATTTTTGCATGGACCCGCGGTCTGGAACATCGGGGGCGCCTCGATAACAATGCCGAGCTCGTAAGCTTTTGCCATACCCTAGAGAAAGTATGTGTTGATGTGGTTGAGAGCGGTAAAATGACTAAAGATTTGGCGGTGTGTATTTATGGCGATAAAGTATCAGAGGGTCAATATCTGTATACCGAAGATTTTCTTGAGGCCATTAACATGGAGCTTCAATCGCGCCTCTCATAAAAACAACTTAATTTCATTAAAAGCCGCTATTGAATTTCGATAGCGGCTTTTTTTATGTCATGACTCTGTGGGAATTTTCTCGCAATTGATAATTGTCATTGGAGGGGCATCTGAGGTTTTTGACCTTCGTGTAGCAAATTTTCGACAGGCAGACACAGGCGTCGGTGTCGGATGTATTTCTCAATAAATCAGAACCTTAAATTACAGTGCCTTATGATACGACATGTGCTTTATTCCCTTTTTTTTTACTTTACCAGTCTGCAGGCCGTCACGGCTCAGAACGCTGCATTATTAAAAGATATTTTTTTAGGCGAAAATGGATCCAATCCCGCCCGCATGAACGTTTTGAATGGGAAGACTATTTTTTCGGCCCGAAACAACGAATTTAATTATGCACTTTGGAGCAGCGACGGAACGGAATCCGGTACAATAATGCTCGCCGAAATTAATACCGATACCTTGTTGGGCAGTAACATTGGCCCGATGGTACTTTTTAATAACTGCCTATATTTTGCGGCCGATGATGGCATTCATGGCACCGAACTCTGGAAAACCGATGGAACCCCTGAAGGCACAACGATGGTGGCCGATATTCAAACAGGAAGCTACAGCAGTTTTCCGGGTGAACTCACCGTTTTCAAAAATCAACTCTTTTTCAGGGCCTATTCCGATGAGTTTGGCTTCGAACTTTGGAAAACGGGTGGCGAATCGGGCAACACCCAACTCGTGGCCGATATGGCCGAGGGTACACTTTCCTTTTTTCCACTTTACTTCTATGCCACCGATAACTACCTCTACTTTACACGCTCAAACAACGAAGGCGTTTATTGTACCGACGGAACTGCTGATGGTACGGTAGCACTATCGCTGGACGTTTTGGTGGGCGTGTTAGATGATGCCTATTTCTGCGCCTTTCAAGATATGATCTACTTTAGAGGTAAAGATCGAATAGGTCCCGACTATAAAGGGGTGCAGCTTTGGCGCATCCATGGCTTCAATGTAGAGCGTGTAACGGAATGGGTGAGTCCAGAAACCGATTTTAATCCTACGTATCTAACCGCAACCGATGAATACCTGTATTTTGTAGCCGAGAAATTTCCTTTTGGACGCGAATTATGGGCCTGTAATGAAGCAGGTGCATTTATGATATCCGACATTAATCCTGTGGGCGATGCAGAAATTGCCCCTGTACTTACGGCGTATCAAAATCGCCTTTTCTTTTCGGCATATTCCAGCACGCACGGTATCGAACCTTGGGTATCTGATGGTTCGCCCTCCGGTACACAGATGCTGCTCGATATTTGTCCGGGCAGTGCGGGGTCTTATCCAGTATCCCCAAAACTGATTAACGACATGTTGTTTTTTACGGCCGATAATGGATTAGGCGATCAAATTTGGAAATGGAGCGAGGTAAACAGCACGCCTCAGATGTTTTCCAGCCTAAATGATGGTGCCGCCAACAGTTCCGAAATGGTATACATGAACGGCTACTACATTTTTAACGGAAGCAACGATGAATGCGGCTTAGAACCTTGGATTATTGAAGTGCCCTCACTGGTGCAGGAGTTTGATCCGTACAACTTCGACGATGTGCGTTTATGGCCCAATCCGGCCGATGAATATATTCAGGTTGATTTTAATAGTAAGGCAGGTAAATCTTACGAATTCAGTATGATCGACCTTCAAGGAAACGTGGTTTTCCGTTGTAAGTTTAAAGATCAGAATGTGTTCCCGGTTAATACACTTGATTTAAAATCGGGCGAATACATCATTCAAATTCAGAACCGCGATTTTGTTAGGGCCGAGCGTATTATTATTAAATAATCAAGGGTTATGAAGGCTGCATTTCCACTTTTAACATGCATCATCGTTTGTACTCATCTTCGTGCCCAAATCCCTAATTCGGGTTTTGAAAATTGGACCAATGAAGGCTCGTACCTAAACCCGATTGGGTGGTGGACGGCCAACGATTCGGTGAATTCGGGCAATACATATCCCGTAAGCCGCTCCGACGATCATTATCCTCCAGGAGTGGGCCAGTGCTCAATACAGTTGCAAAACAATCTTGCACTGCAACCATCGTGGACGGCTTGGGGAATAACATGGACCGGTGGATTTGCAGGTAACGACAATCCGGCGTTTGAAATTAGCGGCCATCCCAATAAAATGTACGGGTACTATAAATTTTTTCCTCAAAATGGTGATACTTTCGAAATACACATAAGGCTTTACCAAAATGGAATCGACGTTGGAGGCGGCCAATTTAAAAGGGCCAGTGAGCAAGCTCAATGGTCGATTTTTGAAATTTCATTTAATAATTATGCGTATGCAGATAGCGCCCGCATTATGATCCTGGCCTGTTACGCGAACGACGCCCCACAACCCTTGGGCAATTCAATGGCATTCATTGACAATTTAAGCTTCGATAGTTTAATTATAAATTCCAGTTCGGAAGTATCATCAGAATCCAACGTCAATATTGGGCCTAATCCTGTGGAGGCGCTGCTACGAGTTAATATGTCCAGTATGAGAGAAGTTAAAGAAATAAGTATTTACGGTATCGATGGCAAATTATGGATACGCAAGTGGCCTTCATCCTTAATGGAAGATATTGATGTTTCATTTTTGCCTAAAGGAATGTATTGGGTGTCGCTTTTGGGAGCAAATACCAGTTACACCGAGCGTTTTGTCAAACAATAGGACTAATTAGGTTATGTGTTTTTGGGGCTCGATTTCTCGACGGTCGAAAATCTTTATGAAACGAAATGCTTTTTATTCTAAGTAACAGATTATAAACGCAAAATTTGAGAGCATCCCAGCATCAAACGTTTATAAACGTTTTTTAACGGCTACCTGTTCTGAAAGGTGTAGCTTCGCGTTGGGCAGGGGGGCAGAATTCCTTTAAATAAACATGGTATTCCATCCCGGGGCTTTAGCCCCGGGATACGCCGCCAAGGGTTTTAACCCTCATGCCCGGCCTCCTTCATCGAAAGGCCAAATCCTTTTTTTTCACCCCCGGGGCTTTAGCCCCGGGATATGCCGCCCCACATTCCAATTATGCTAACGATTTAAATTTAGCAGCTCCTCATTTTACTCAAGCGTTCATGTTTAACGAGGCTTATTTTTTGGCACCTTTGCGTCCTGAAGCTGCCCATGACGTTTAAATCCGGTTTTGTTAATATTATTGGTAAACCCAATGCGGGGAAATCAACCTTGATGAACGCCCTCATTGGCGAGCGTTTGTCAATAATCACGCCTAAGGCACAAACCACACGTCACCGTATTATTGGCATTTTAAACACTCCCGATGCCCAGATCGTTTTTTCCGACACACCGGGCATTATCCGAAATCCGGCTTACAAGCTTCAGGAATCGATGAATTCCTTTATTGAAGGCACCTTCGACGATGCCGACGTGTTTTTATATGTCGCTGAGGTTAATGATAAGGCTCTTGTCGAAGATGTGCCCGAAAAAGTACGCGAATCAGGGGTTCCAATCATTCTGGCGTTGAATAAAATTGAGCAAAGCAACCAGAAAAATTTAGAGCAGAAGGTGGTCGATTGGAAAACAATTTTGCCCGATGCTGCGATTATTCCGATAAGTGCCGACCAGAATTTCAACCTCGATCAGGTGTTAAAGAACATTCTCCATTTCTTACCCGAAGGAAAGCCCTTTTTCGAGAGCGATGCCCTGACTGATCGCACCGAACGCTTTTTCGTAACCGAAATTATCCGCGAAAAAATCCTGCTCAATTACCAGAAAGAAATTCCTTATTCAACAGAAGTGGTAGTCGAAGATTTTAAAGAAGAAAGCATGATCAATAAGATTAGAGCTACCATTTATGTGATGCGCGAATCGCAAAAAGGAATCATTATTGGGCATCAGGGCACAGTCATTAAAAAGGTATCCACTGAAGCCCGCTTGGATATGGAAAAATTTTTGGGTAAAAAAGTGTACCTCGAACTGCAAGTTAAGGTGAGTAAAGATTGGCGCGACAATGAAAAGCAACTTAAAAGGTTCGGATATTTGCATTAACCATGGGAACAATTGTAGCCATAATCGGACGGCCTAATGTAGGCAAGTCGACCCTCTTTAACCGATTAACAGAATCGCGTGATGCCATTGTAGATGAAGTGGCAGGTGTTACCCGCGACCGGCATTATGGGAAAGGGGAGTGGAACGGAAAAGAATTTAGCATAATTGATACCGGAGGATTTTCGGTAGGCTCCGACGATATTTTTGAGGAAGAAATACGTAATCAGGTTAAAATCGCCATGGAGGAAGCCGATTTGCTGCTTTTTGTGGTAGATGTTACCATGGGGATAACGGATCTTGACGAGGCCGTTGCCGATTTGGTGCGCCGCTCAAAAAAAACAGTCTTGCTGGTAGTTAACAAGGTCGACAACAACGAACGTATTTCAGAATCTGCCGTTTTTTACGGTCTTGGGCTCGGCGAACTATATTGTATTTCGTCTATTAACGGATCAGGAACCGGAGAGCTGCTTGATGAATTAACCCGATTTATTCCCGAAGACCAGAAAGAAACTGAAGATGAAAATATTCCTAAAATAGCCGTCGTTGGCCGCCCCAATGTAGGGAAGTCTTCGTTTGTAAATGCGCTTTTAGGCAAGGAACGAAACATAGTTACTCCCGTTGCCGGCACCACACGCGACACCATACATACACGGTACAAAGCATTTGGACATGATTTTTATCTGGTAGATACTGCCGGCCTAAGAAAAAAAGGTAAAGTACACGACGATATCGAATTTTATTCGGTGATGCGTACCGTTAAAGCCATCGAAAATTGCGATATCTGTGTTCTTATGCTCGACGCAAAAGACGGCATGGAGGCGCAGGATTTGAATATTTTATGGCTGGCCCTGAAAAATCACCGAGGTGTTGTTATTCTGGTCAATAAATGGGATACTGTAGAGAAGGATACACACAGCACCAAAAAATTTACCGAAGCCATACTCAATAAAATTGCCCCATTTAAGGATGTGCCCATTATTTTTACCTCTGTAACCGAAAAGCAGCGCTTGCTCAAAGCAGTAGAAACGGCAATAATGGTGTATGATAACCGCAAGCGAAATATCGCAACACGTAAGCTCAACGATATTTTGTTGCCTATAATTCAGGACAATCCACCTCCTTCAACAAAGGGTAAGTATTTAAAAGTAAAATATATTACTCAACTAAAACTGGGCTATCCTGCTTTTGTTTTCTTTTGCAACCTGCCGCAATACTTCAAGGATCCGTATAGGCGTTTTCTTGAAAATCAACTGCGAAAGCACTTCGATTTTCATGGGGTGCCCATTGCTATATACTTCCGCCAAAAGTAAATTTTTGCTTTGGGATTTTTGATGCCTTAATTTCGTTGTAACGCTTAATATCTGTACATTCGTGGCCTAAAATAAATCAC